>JACIWR010000060.1 GCA_014360845.1 Anaerolineae bacterium | reverse complement strand
CACCACGGCAACCAGGGAAGCCACAACGGGCCTAGAAGCAGAGTAAGGGCAGGCAGGACGATGAAAAAAACAGCAATGGTAACGGCGCTTTCCCAGCGAAAGAAGGCGTGGGAGAGCATGGCGCGCAATGCGCGACTGCGCATTTCGTCACCGAACCTGGTTCGCTTCGCCAATCAGACCTCCCATAGAGCGCGTAGGCTAGAAGTACGTGGACAGAATCTTGTACAACTGGCGGATGGTCTCCGGGTCACCGCGACGCACGTCACCCCCGCTGGCTTCGGCGATCTGCCGCAGGGTGTTCATGTCGGCGTCGTCGCCATAAGCGATGCAGAAGATGATCACGGGTACCCCTCTGCTATTGCCCACGTCCACTTCTGCAATCAGCTCATACAAACTGATGGATGAGCTGTTCTCCAGGCCATCGGTCATGACCACGATGGCGTTGATGCGTTCCGTGTCGCCCCGCTCCTGCAGGCGGTCGTAGGCCACTTTGATCCCGTCCAACAGGGCGGTATCACCACCGGCCCACAGGCCATCAATGCCCTCCATCAGAGCCTGACGGTTGCGGCCCAGTTCGTCCATTTCAACCACGTCGTACACGTCGCTGGCGAACTCGATGAGGCCTACCCGCTCCATGTCGCCTTTAATCTGCTCGACGAAGATGCGCAGGGCCTCTTTTGCGCCTTCCAGTTTCTCGCCCTCCATGCTGCCCGAGGTATCCACCACCAGGTAGACGTTGGTGTGGCGCTTGGTGTACCACCACACATCCTGCACCACCTGCACCACCGCGGGGGCGGGCACCTGAAGCGCCGTCTGGGGCTGAGCGGGGTCCACGCCCAAATCCGAGGTGAAAGGCGAATCCGGGCCGCTCAGGGGGATGCTCAGGTCGGTGGGCCGATAGCCGTGGGCCAGCACGCGAGTCTGCGTCTCCGGCGATTGCAAATACTCAACGAAGCGGCCAAAGACCAGGCGCTGATTGGCGGTCAGGTCTGGCGTCTCCAACAGGGCCAGGGGATGGTCCTCCCACAGCGAGCCCTCTTTAGGGTAGACGGCTACCAGGGCCGGGCCGGCGGAACTGCCTGCCTGTCGGTTGTAGTAGATGACCAGTTGCTCCTGGCAGACGAAAGCATCCAGGTCACCGCGCCCCTCGCTGAGCAGACGTTGCACCAGGGCCCACTCGCCCTCTCCGTAATGGCGTACCGTCTTCTCGATGGCAGCCACGTAATCCAGGGTCGCCTGCCGCTGGACGTCTTCCTCGGTCAGGCCCCGGGTTTTGCCCGCACCAGCGTAGAACTCGGCCAGAGTGGCCAGTAGACCGCTGGCTGTAGTAGTGGAGGGGTGGCTCCAGCCGAAATTGGAGTCACTTTGGGCACGGGCCAGGAGGTCCAGCCAGCCCACGGGTTGCGCCGGATAGCCCATGTCCTGCGCCACATCGGCCCACATGGCGATAACTATGGGTGAGATGGCGTAGCGCTCGGTCTGTCCTACCAGCGGCGATTCACTGCCGGTCTGCTCCTGCCAGGCGCGGTCGAGCTGATCCAGCCAGATGGAGGAGTCGGGGGTCATGGCCTGGAAGTCGCCGGACAGCGCGCCCTGGATCATCAGGTCGGGCTCCAGTCGCACGGCCTCCACGATCATGGGCTGGCCGTCGGGAGTAGTCAGGCCCAGGGCGTTGAAGCCGACGACCAGTTCGCTGATCAGCGGCTCCTTTTCCGGGGAATAGGCCAGGCGCAGGGTCGCCTGGCCGCGGGCAGTGGGCGGCGTTGCCCGACCAGAAGGCAGCAGTTTGTCCAACGCGCCCCAGCAGGAACAGCAGCCGACGAACACAAAGACTAGTAGGGTCAACAGTCCGACCAGAGCAGCGACGGTGCCGGGGGTTTGTCTGCGTCTCATGGGATGACCTCCTAGCGCTGCGCCACGTTCAGGTCGAACCAGCGCAGGAGCGCGAGCAGCACGTCCCGGTCCGGCGAACGCATGGCCGTAGAGCGGGGCACGATGACCATCGCGCCCTGGGACTGCCACTTCACGAACAGGCTATCCGGCCCATCGAGGGGCACATCGGGGTTCGCCGGGCGCAAGCCTCGCTTCACGGCCTGCTGCTGCACCTCAGGGGAGAGGAGATACTTCTCGAACTCCAGCGCGGCGTTCTTCTCCTGGGCCGTAGTCTCCGGCCCCATCCATACTGTGAAGGGGAAATCGAACCAGGTGACGTATTTGGGGTAGACGATGACCAGCGGGTCGGCCCAGCGGGTCTGGATACCCTGCATATTCACCAGCAGATCGCTTTCCAGGAGCTGGCCGCCGTCGCCCATGGAGTAGCCGAAGAGGGCCAGGTTCTCCACGGAGTAAGCCCCCAGGCTGGAGAAATCGGTCACCGCGCCCATCAACTCGCCCAGCCACTCCTGAAACGCGGGGTCGGTCACGTCCTCCACGCCGATGACGTTTTTGTCGTGATACTCCCCGGCGGCGGCGACCATGGCCGCCAGCCCGCCGACATTCTTGTTCGGATTGGGCACCACCAGCTTGAAATAGCCCCACTCGGGTTCGCCGCCCAACTCCGGCCAGCCGCCCTTGGCCGTGGCCGCGTCGTGGATGGCGCGCCAGTCAATCTCCCCGTACTTCTGGCGCAGCACCTCCTCGCGGCTGGCGTAGATGCCCCAGGCGAAGAGGGAGACGGCGATGGGACGCGCCCGGTATTCCCCGTCGGTGAGGAACACATCGCGACCGCGCAGGTCCTTGTAGGTGGCGTTGACCAGCTCCACCAGATAGCGGCTGTCGGGTATCCAGGCTGTGGGATAGGGGTTATCCTCGGTGCCGAATTCCTCGCGGTCGTAGCGGCCCATGGCCGCCAGGCCATCCATGGGGATGATCTCCACGTGGATGGGGTGTCCCTCCAGGGTATGGCCCTCAGCATTGAACTGTTTGGCCGCCTCCGTGACCCAGGGTTCCACTGGCAGGGCGCACACTACGCGCACCTCCAGTGTCTCCTCGGCGGGGTTGGGCGTGGGCGATGGGCCCAGTGAGCCAGTGATGCGCGGCAGCACGCTGATGCCCACACCGCAGACCACGACCAGCACCGCCACGCCGATGATGACGAAAAAGATCAATCGGGTTCTGTCCATTGTCATTTGCGTTCCATTCCCTTGTGCAGGGGCGACACATGCGTCGCCTTATACACATCAAGTTAAGAAAGGCTATTCGAAAAGAGGAGGCGGACAGGTTTCCCTGCCTGCCCGGACAGTGCTGTAGGGCGAGATGGGCTCGGCTAAGGACGCACCGCAGATTTACATAAGGGTCCATGCCCACCTCCGACACAAGGATCGTAGGGTTGGGGCGACGCATGCGTCGCCCCAACGGTTACTGTTCGGAATCGGAGATCAGCCCCAGGCGCTTTTTGCGCTCCTCAAGCTGGAGCCTGAGCTGTTCGGTCTCCAACACCTGGTCCATTTGCTCCTCCAGGCGGGAGGCGCGCATCTCCGCGCGGGCCGAGGCCTTGTCCAGCCGGGCGCGGATGGATTCGGCCATGCTGGCCACGTCCGAGTCGCCCGCGCCCACCAAATCGTCCAGCGATTCGATGGCCTTGACCGTGATCTCCTTGGACTTGGCCAGGTCCAGCAGGGCCTGCAACTCCTGGCGCTCCTGCTTGATGGTGGTCAGCTTGGCCTCCAGTTTGAGCTTGGCGTCCAGCAGCTTCTGATACTCGGCTTGCTGCCGCTCGTACTGCTCTCTGTACTGCTCGGCCAGGCGCTGGGTGGAGTTGAGCTTGCTCTGGGCAGCAATGGCCAGGTCCTCTTTGCCCTGCCGTAGAAAAATGTCTATGTTGCGGTCCAGCTCGGCGGCCTTGGTCTCAAACTCCTCCATTTTGCGCTTCAGGGTCTTTACCTGCCCACCCACCGTAGCCGCCGCGTCCTCCAGGTCCTCCAAATTGTCCTCCACCTGGCGAATGTACTCGTCAATTACGGCCAGCGAATTAGACTGCAGTGCCCGGTCCAGGAGGGCGTGCAGGTTCGCCGAGATCAATGTGCTCACTTTTTCCAACAAAGTTGCCATTTTCAAGCCTCCTTCAGCTTTTTGACTGGTGCACGCGGATGAGTAACTGCGCCTCTATCTTACCACCAGCCGAAGCTGTTTTCATGACTGCCATCCGACGAAAGGCTGACCATTCCGCCGGAGCTTATCCGCTGACCAGCTTGTAACCGCGACCGCGAATGGTGATGAGATAGCGGGGGTTGCCGGGTTCGGGTTCAATTTTCTGCCGTAGACGGCTGACCAGTTTGTCAATGCGCGCGTCGTCCACCTCGTCAATGTATTCCTCACCCCACACGGCTTCGACGATCTGGTACTTGTCGCATATCTTGTCCAGGCGACCGTACAACAGGAGCAGCAGACGATATTCCAGGTCGGTAAGGGTGGGAGCCAGTTCGCCATCTACCCACACATCCCCGGCGTCCACGTCCACCCAGACGCCCGGCGGTCCTTTCTTGACCCGCGCTCGCTTCTGGCGGCGGGCAAAGCCTTCGAATAGAGCACCGAAGACCCGCGCCTGGCCCACTTCGTCGGTAACCAGGGCGCCTTTGCGCCGCAAAGCCTGCTCCACCTCAGGAGACCAGGCGGCAGAGCCCGCCCGCTCCTGAGACACGAAGGCAATAAGGGCTTCTTGTTCCAGAGGGGTCAGATCATTCCACAGCTTGGCACATTCCCCCCGGACGTTGTGATCGCTGTCCAGACGTGTGCGCGCCAATTTGTAGCGGGGGGGATCACTCCCTTGACTGAGAACGTGGCACACCGCCCGCAGCAGTCCGGGGTGACCGCCGGCCTGGGCCAGGATGAACTCCTCGTCTTCCGGGGTGAACTCGACTTCCTCCTCGCGGGCGAAGACGTGGATAAGTTGCCGCGCGTCGGCGTCGTTCAACATGCCCATGAACATGGTGTGATGGGCAAAAAGCTCGCAGAATTCGGCGACTTCCGGCTCGTGGCGGTTTTCTTCCAGCCGCCTTTCGGTGCAGACGACGAAAATCAGTTGTTCCGAGAAACGGTCCCGCAAAGCCCGCAAGTTCAAGAAGACACGGGCGTCAATCTCTTGAAAGGCTTCGTCGAACTCGTCGCATAGCAGGACGATGTGTCGCCCCAAGCCCTCTCCCAGGGCGATCAAGCTCTCGTTGAAACTGAGAGGAACCAGGAAGGGAGTACTGGGGTTCACCACTTGTTTGTAGAGGGCCTCCGCCTGTTCTAAGAGGGTGGCCGGTATTCGCAGTCTTCTCAGTTCGGCCAACGTGTTGCGCAGAATCAACTCGTAGAAACCCTGCTCGCTGAGGGTGACCA
Organism: Anaerolineae bacterium; assembly: GCA_014360845.1. Classification (GTDB taxonomy): domain Bacteria; phylum Chloroflexota; class Anaerolineae; order JACIWR01; family JACIWR01; genus JACIWR01. Next base: position 9,662 of record JACIWR010000060.1, on the reverse strand, counting down.
TGAGATTGAAGTCTATGTGAATGAACACATACTGGTTCGGGTCTGGCAGAAATCGCTTCTGGGTTTCGGGTGAGTACACGGCGCGCAACAAATCGGATTTGCCGATATTGCTCACGCCCACGATGGAGCAGCAAGCCCCGTCGGCAATGCAGTTCATCACGTAAGCGGTTTCCTCGGCACGAATCACTTCCCAATTCTCCCCTGGGTGTTGCAGTACATGAGCTTATGGCCTGGTAATGTGAACGAGTTGGAACAATGCCAACGGCACACGGAGGCGCCATTGGCATCGTAGTAGCATGCCCAGCTTATCAACTTTCCCTCGAAGAAAGCAGGGCAGTTGAAATATGCATATCCCCGATCGCTACTTCTCGCCCGGGTAGCCAACCCGGTTCACGCGATTATAGCAGCGGGTGATAGGATGTCTTCGACGCGAAATCGGGTTAGTGAGCCAATCTCACCTTGCGCACGACAAAGACCACCACGGCCAGCCCGGCTGCCAACAGAGCCGCACCAAGCCCGCCGATGCCCGTATCCGGCGTGCCGCCGCCCCAGGTTGGCGTCGGGGTGGGAGCACCAGGGACCGGTGTCTCGGTAGGAGGCACGACCGGGGTATTGGTGGCGGCCTGGGTAGGCGTGGCTGTGGGTGTCGCCGTCGGCGGGGCGGTAGGCAAAGCGGGGAGCGTGGCCGTCGGCGTCGGGGTGGACGTCGCCTGCTGAGCAATCAGGGTCGCCCGCTGGGCCACTGCTTCCCTGGTCGCTATGGCACTCTGGTCTGCTCCGGGTTTGATGAACAGCATATACCCGCCGATGCTCAAAAGCCCGCACACCAGCAGTCCCGCGAGACCGACGACGATGATGATGAACAGCCTGTTACGTCCCTCTTCGCCCTCCACTTCGGGCTCGCCGCCGAGGGGCGGTCCGACCGTCGGTTCTTCTTCGCCAAAGGTCAGTCTATCTCTGATGCTCATTTTGTACCTCTCCTCTCCGCGTAAGACTTTTGCACGGCCTGCATGGGAATCGCGGTTTATGGACGTTCTACGTGCTGATCAATTCCAAATTGGCCAGGGGCACGGAGATAACTCCCTCGTCCCCCAGGTCTACTTCGGCGACTTTAAGCCGCGCGCCGGAATCAACCTCCTTGGGCCAGTAGGGCAGGTCGGTAATGACGCCCACGGCCCCCTGATAGGGCTGGCTGATGACGCGCACGGTCAACCCGATGTCCAGAGGCGATAAACGCCGCTCCGCGCCGGGGGGTGCGCTCTGACCCAATTGGGGGATGATGATCTCCGGGCGTACTCGTTCCTCCCCCCGCACTGAGGTCCCCCCACTTATAGAAGCCTCACTGCCCTCGTGCTTCCCCAGGAGTTCAAAGATGGGTCTGGCCATGGGAATACGTCCCATGCCCTCGGTGACAATGAGGGGGAAGGGCAATTGAGCGGTCAAAGGGCGCAGGCTGGGCTCGAGACTACCCACGATCAAACCCCGGGCCTCGATGCGTACCGCTTGTTTGAGAGCCGCCGCATCGGCCGTCATCCCGCCGACGAGCACCGCAGCGGTGAATTGGGTCGTGAGGTTCTCGGCGTCGAGAGGCTCATCCGGACGTTCCACTGCCATCTTTATTACGCCAGTTTCCTCCCCGCCAGCTCCCCAAATCCCTTCAATCAAAGCGCCAACGGTCTCGATGGCCACGCCATAATTGGGACGCAGACTGACCACCTGGCCTCGGATATGGGCCTGCACTTCATAAACCGGTGACACTGTCTCCAGGAGCACCTGTCCACCGCCGATGGCGGCGATGAAACCATCGGCCGGCGCACGACACACGCGAGCGAAAAGCAATCGTTTTCGGACGGCGATGCGCTCACCTTTTCTCACCTGTTGCCCGATTTTTTTGAGCAGATACTTGTCAATCTCGGTCTCGCGCACGCCCAAGATGCTGGCCACGTCTAAAATGCGGTATTCGCCCGGCAGGAGGGCCCGCGCCACGGGCGTTGACGGCTCCACTCGCTCGCCGACTCGCACCAATACCTGCCCCGGCACCGGCAGATAGCGCTGCCGGGTGATGGTCGTTAAGGGCGTCACTTTGGTCTGTGGTGGATAGTACATCTCTACATCCTGTTTATGCCCGACCGCTGCCTCGATTCAAAAGTCGTCTATACTTGCTCCCGGTGGCTCTGTGACCCGCTGGATTAAGAGAACCAGACTACGCCCCTATGCCCCACAGCCACTCTTGCACTTTGCTTTGGCGCTTAGCGGGGTCCGAGGGCAATATCAAAGGACGGCCCCGCGCGTCAACGATCAGTCCTACCACGCCGCCGGTGAACTGGATTTTGCGGCCCTTGCCCGGTCCCCAGCCCACATCAAAGTGGCGCTGCGGCTTGATTTGCAGGGTGAGGGGTTGCGGAGATGGCAGACGATACACCTCCAGCGAGCCATAGGGCACCTCTATCTCCAGGTTCAGCTCTTCGACCTTGAGGCGCAGGACGATCTCGCCCTCACGGGCCTGGCCGACGGGAACGATCACTGTCCCCAGGTTCACCAGTCCACCGAGAGTGGCAGCCTGTACCGCGGCCAACGGATTCAAACTGGCGCTGGCCCCCATGGCCGCCAGGAACATCCGGCTATCCAGAACCAGGGTGCTCACGCCGATGGGCTGAATCGCGTCCAATAAAATCAAGGCTGCCTGCCCGGGACGCGGGGCGCAGCTCAACACCCCACCACTGCCCACGATGGGCTCGAACAGAGGAGACAAGTGGGGATAGGGCGATGCCGCCCCCACAGGCCAGGTCTCCCGGGCCTCAGCCAGGGCCAGACGGAGAGCCTCGCGCGCCAGGGCCTGCTCCAAGAGCAGATTCGTGTGGGTGGCGGGCAGGGTCATCGGGCGTAGAGATTTGTTCAAAAGAAGGCTAAGGGCCTCGTTCTCCTCGATGGCAAAAGGTACCCAGCGCAAGATGTTTTCTATACCCGCCTGCTCTATAACCCGCTCCACGCTGTGGCTCGTCCCCAGGTCCGTGCGAATGACCCGTTGGCTCTGTCCGTCTAATTGCGCGTTCACCACCGTCGTCGTCCCGCCGATGTCCACCCCCAGCACCCCTTTGGGCGGGCCGTATTTGCGGCTCAGGTACTCGATGACATAGCTCTGCGCCTGGGCTGTGGTCATCAGCACATGGGGACGCCAGGCGTTGAGCGCGGAGAGGGTAGAATGCTCACCCTGCTCCCGCTCGCGGTAGATGGTCTCCATCTCCTCGCGCAAAGGCGCCAGGTTCTCGATGTCCAGCGTGGGACGGACATTATCCACCACCTTCAAGGGCGCTTCCTCGCCGATGATGTCGGCCACCCGCAGGCGCATCGCGGCGTTGCCGGCGAAGACGACCACCGGGCGCTCCTCCGCCTCCATCAGAGAACAGGCCAGGGTGACCACCCGCGCCAGGTCGGCAACGGCGGTCGTCGCACCGCCGTCGGTACCGCCCACGATGCAGATTACCTCTGGCCGCGCCTGCTGGATGAGACGCACCCGGTCTTCATCGCTGCGGCGTCCCGTGGCGTCATCCAGGGCGATGACTTCGACAATGTCGGCGTATACGGAGCGCACGGCCCGCCGCGCGCTGGCCAGACTCAGGTCCTTCACCAGGCCGGCCAGGACGACTCGCAGCGGGGGCACGGCGCTGGTAGTGATGGCGAAAGCATCTACCCCCTGTCCCCCTGCCCGTTCGGGGGTGATGATCAGCCCTTGCTCGTCGAACAAGATGCGCCTGGACTTGCGTTCCACCTGCGCCAGCGCCAGCTCAACGCACTGCGCGGCGTCTCCCCACGCTCCATCCATCGCACTGGGTACTTCTACCTGGGTGAGCAGTCGGTACTGGCCCTCGACCAGATCAATTACTACTGCCTTGGTAGTGGTACTCCCGCAGTCAGCGACCAGGATGGATTCAACACGGTAGTCTAAAGGCATAGTTGCAATGCTCCTCTGCAACGCAGTAGAAGCTATCCGAGGCCCAGCCAGGTAAGCAGCGTGTCCGCTGCATCCAACAAGAAATCAATACGGCCCAGCAACAGCGATATACGCGACATCACCATATTGGCGAAGAGAGCGCCAAAGGAAATCATGATGAAATAGCGCCCCAAGCGCCCGGCGAAATGTATCAACGCCGCCCCCGGTCCGACCCGCTGGCCGGGCGCAGGAGTCCGGAAGTGGAAGCTCAGCAGGGTGCAAAGAGTGCCCAAGACGATGATACCCGCATCCAAAGCCGGATTCGAGTCCGGCGTGGCGGGATAATCGGCGGGGTCCAGAGAAAGAACGGTGGCCCGCACCTGGGGGACCAGAGTGCCGAACAGCGCTCCGCCGATGGCCAGAGCCGCTCCCGCGCCCAGGATGAAAGCTACGGACACATTGCCCACTTTGGACCAGGCAGGCCATAGCTTGGCCCACAACAACAAGCCCAGCAGCAAAGGCGGCACTGTAAGCAGCCAATTCGCGGAGAGGAGTGAGAGGCGGCGCATGAGTACGTAATGAAACACGACGATAATGCCGTAGCCTATACCCACGCCGACGAAAAGCGCTTGAGCCAGTCGGAACAGGGGATTATCGCCCAGAAGATAGCTGAAAACCAGCAGGGTGAGGACGAAAGCCACCAGCAGGCCCAACGACTCCGTCAAAAATGGCGCTAAGAGAGCCTCCATCACTTTCCCTTTCTGAAGCGGGATGCAAAGTAGACCACGTTGCTCACGACAATGGCCGCGACAATGGTCAGATGAGCCAGGCCCTGCGATTCCAGGTTGTCCAGGGCGCGGCCCACCCGTCCGGTCAGCCCCTCGTATTGTGCCGCACCAGGCAAGCCCACCAGTAACCCCTTCAACTGGCGGCGTCCGGGAGTCTCGTAGTAGGGACGCACGTAGGGGTCCAGGCCCGCGCTGATGCCGGCCACCAGGGGCAGATTCGGATATTGGCTGCCCACCTGTTCCACCCACCAGCGCAGGGTCTGCTGGTCGGCGGCCAGTTCAACGATGAGAGCAAAGTCGCTCAGACTGCTGATGCGTTGTCCCAGGAGCGTTTCCTGTACAGGGGTACCCTCGTAGCTGAAGCCCACCAGGGGATTCATGCCGGCGAAAGCCCGCAGGGACGCGGGATGATTGGGCAGATAGCCCAGATTGATGTAATCCGTCCCGGCCTGATACTCGTACAAACCCGCCGCGCTGAGAAGCACCTGCTCGGCCAGGGCCTGACCTCCAGGGTACATGCTGAGAGTCATCACCTTCAGGCCGCGCCTCATCAGGTGGTGGACGAGAGCTTCCGCCTGCAGATTCATCTCCCCAGCCAGTGAGGGATCATAGTCGAAAGCGACCAACACCACCGCATCAGGCTCCAGATTCTCGATGGCCCGGTAGAAATCCTCTGTCTCCGGCGCGGGAGGCACGGACTCATCGAACAGGCCGGTGGAGAAGAAGTAGGGGAGCAAAACAGCAGTGATAAGGGCCAGATATAGCAGGAATCGCCCCACCTGACGCGCCAGACGCTGGGCCCGCTCGCGGGGGAGGACCACCCCAGCGGGGCGTTGTTCGGCCACGACCTCGCCCAGCAACTTGGCCTCCAGGGCGAGCTCACCGGGGACTGTGACCTCGGCAGGCGGTCGCGGGACATGCGGTACGCCGATGATGGGTTCGGCGGGCAGGACGCCCGGTATCCCGGCCAGTAGCCCCGTCGTCTCCATTGCCACCGGGACGGCTTCCTCCTCCACCCCAGGGGCGGCGGGCTCTTTTTCCGCCTCGGCGGGGCGGAGAGCCATCAGCCAGGCGGGGATGGTGGCCTTCGCCAGTCCCTCTACTTCGGGTGGAGCGAGCTCCTCTTCTACTACGCCCTCTACACCCGCCTCGACCGCTTCCTCGGGCACGGGGGGTGTTTCTATCAGCTTTTCCACGCCCACGGTGAAGGGCGGTACTTCTTCCAGCTCCTCTTCTTCGACGGCTTCTTCGGGCGGGGCCGGAGCCTCTACCAAGGCAGCCGGCTCTTCGAGCGGCGGCGGCTCCATGTCCTTTATCTCTTGTAACCAGGACGGGATAGCGCCTTCTTCCGCTTCCTCGCCTAAAAGCTCTTCAACGGCGGGGGGCCCCTCCTCGGCGGTGGGAGCCAGCTCTTGCAGCCAGGAGGGCATGGCCTCTTCTTCTTCGACTGCGGCGGGTTCGGCTTCCTCGAAGACTGGCACTTCGCCCGCGGCGCTGATTTCCTGGAGCCAGGAGGGAGCCTCTCTCTCCGTCTCGGGTGGCGGTGGCTCTGCGGCAGCAGAGGTGATGGTCCGTAGCCACTCCGGAGCTTCGGCCTCCTCGGCGGGCGGGACTTCGGCGGCAGGTACTTCTTCGGGGGGAGCGATGCGTTGTAGCCAATCGGGTGGCTCGCCGGCCTCCGCGGTGATTTTCTCTTCTTCCTCTGCCTTCTCCTCAACCTCGGGCGCGGGGGGTGCTGGCGGTGAGACTTCTTCTGCTTCCAGGACCGCTTCTTCTTCCTCGGCCGGGGGGACGACCGCCGCCAGCCAATCGGGCAGCGTTGCCTCCTCTTCCTCGGCGAGGGGAGCCACCTCCTCCTCGGCTTCTTCCACTGCTTCCTGGGAGAGTTCCCGTATCCAATCGGGCAATTCCTCTTCTTCGGCGACGGCTTCTTCCGCTTCTACGCCGGGAGCGACTTCCTCGGGGGGCACTTCTTCGCGGATGGCACGCAGCCACTCGGGAGGGGCTTCCTCCCCTTCCTCTTCTTCCCTTTCCATGACCGCTTCGGTGACCCCGGCAATGGGTGGGACCTCTTCTTCCTCCGCCACTTCTTCTTCGGGAGCCAGGGCCTCTTCCTCGGCCCGGCGTCGCAATTCGCTCAGCCAGTCGGGGGCTTCTTGCTCCGCTTCCTCGACCGGAGGCTCGTGCAGCTCGCGCAGCCAGGCCGGTTCGGCTTCCATCTCCGCTTCCACGGGCCCACGTCCGTATTTGGCCCGCAGGTTGATCAGCCAGTCCGGCTCCTCATCCTCTGCCAGTTCCCTTTCCACAGGGGCCGGGGCTGGTTCTGGCTCAGGCGTGGGTTCTGGGACTTCAGGCTGCGGCGCTGGTGCTTCTGCTTCGGGCTCCTCCAGGGGCTTGGTGGGCAGGGAGAGGCCCTTGAAGGGAGCGGGCATTTCCAGAGGGCCGGTAGGGCGGGCGACCACAGGCACCAGGCGAGCCTGGCACTCATCGCAGAATACGTTACCCGGCGGGTTGAGGGCGCCACACATGGGACAACGCCGGCCCGTCTCCGGCTCCAGGGCCGTGCCACATTGGGTGCAGAATTTACTATCTTCCAGATTAGCCGTTCCACACTTCGGACAGTAGATCATCCCCACCCACCTCTACCGTTCTCCTCATCCAGCGACGCCGCTTTTCCCTATTCGCTATAAGGCCGATCAATGCCCAGGAGCAAACGCAAGCCGGTGGTCACGATACCCAGCGTCACCCCCAGGATGATGCCCCGCGATCCGGCCATGGCCGGCACGGCCAAAATCCAGTTCTTGAAAGCCGCCAAGTCCTCGGCCCACGGGAAGTTGAGCGGTACCTGGCTTATCAAAACCAGTGCCGCGACCAGGAGAAGCAAAACCGATGCCAGGTTACGCAAGCGGAAGACGCGCCATGCAGCCACCACGACAAAGAAAGCCATCAACGAGAACAGGGTAGCCTGCAGGGGGACCAGGACCCACTTAAAAGTCCACTGCAGCGCCAGACTCTGCGGTCCGTCCAGCAGGCCGAGGGTCAACGTGAGCAACATGGCGGCCAGGGTCACCAGACTGTACAGTGCTCCTTTGCGCTGGCGTACGCGCATCACATTGACGCGCACCACGTTGACGGCCCCCAGCAAGAAAGCGAAAGCGGCCACAACTATGGCCCAGTCGAGCAGGATGGTCTGCAACCCCTGCAGGTGCCAACTCTCCAGGTTGAAGAAAAAGCCCAACAGGATAATGATGCCCGTCGCTCCGGCAATTATGACATATATCGAGGAAAGAATGGAGAATCTGCGTTTCACCCCGAGGTCTCCTTAAGGCTTACAACCACGTCTGCCACAGGACTCCGACCAGGATGGCCGCTGCCAGCAACAGGCGCATCCAATCCTGAGCGAGCAAACTGGCGATGTGTTCCGGCAGGCGCAGTAGATAAGCTCCGCCGGCGAACACTTCCTCGCCGATGAGGGGCACATCTGCCGTAGCGAAGACAAAGGGTAACGCCCCCATATTAGGCGTACCTACGATTTGGTTGATACCCCGTTTTGCTCCGGTTTCGCCTATCAGCAAGTACTCGTCGCCCAACTGGCCTATAAGGGCGTTGGCGGTGACTTCCTCGTGCTCCAAGACGTCCATCACACCGGCGGCGTAAACCGCGGGCGTCGGTCCCAGGAAGCGCACGGCCGTCGGCTGGTATCCGCGCAGGCGTTGTTGCCGCAGATACCCGTTACGCAGCACATCCTGGGCTACCGGCAACAAGGCCATGTCGGCGACGGTCACCACCGGTGGGGAGTCGAAAACCGCTGCCTGGTCGGCCAGATAGCCGAGGATGGTCAGCCCCGCCAGCGCGCTGGTCGTGTCCTCGTTACCCAGTCCCCCGCTGCCCAGGCCAACGTGTAGCGCCCGTCCGCTCTCCGCCGCCCGACCTATCAGATTGGGCAGAGCCTCGAAAGCCGCAATGCGCCGCAAAGAGACCTCGCGTCCCCCACGCACCCGTGAGGTGAAGAAGAGCACCAGAGGGAGAAACAGGAGCAAAAAGGCTAAAACCAGAGCTTGAGTTTGAGAGATCACCGTATCCTCTCCTGAGGAGATTAAGACGGCCCGCGAGACGGTTGATCCTGAAGAGTCAACCCAGCGCCGCCTGTCTACGGCCCTGCCTCCAGGCAACGGATCAAGCGGTCCACAGCCTCGCCATCGTCCAAAAGTTCGGCCAACCGGTCCACCACCGCGCTGTCCACCAGAGAGCTCAGCAACGGTTGGACGAGATATAGAAATTGCCCGCCGAGATAGCTGAACGGCCTGTAGCACTCTAAAAACAGAACAGTGGGAGCCGCCAGCCCTCGGCTGCGGATTTCAGCGGCTAGCTTGCGAATTACCTCGTCCTGCGCGGTGTGGTTATCGGCGCTCACCGCGGTTGTCCCTTCCTGGCCCACGGCCTTTCCAGCTGGCAGTGATCAGTGTCAACGAATATCCAACGAATAGACCGCGGTGATGGTTATTCATTCCACCATGCTTTGGCAATATGCTGCCCGATCAAAGGGTCAACCTGTTCTGAACCATCTCGCGATTTATTAGAGTATACCACGATTTACCACCTGCGTAAAGTTTGAACACCCGAAGACCGATCAGCCGCGCGGGGGTTTCGTCTGCTCTTTCTTCTGCTCCTGCAGCCAGCGATCAATGAGATTACGCACGATGTCGCTGACCGTGGTCTCCTGTCGGACAGCTTCCAGCTTCAGCGCCAGGTGTGTGTCTTTGGGAATAATAACGGTAATACGCCTGGTATTCGTGCTCATTGATCTCTCCCCCCATTGACGCGGGTGCTCGGGTGGGTCTGCGCAAGATGTTTCGTGGGCGAGTCGGTTCTCTCTTTTGTCCGTTTACGCATTGCTTCAGATGAGGAAAGCCTGTTGACAGAATAATCTAGTATTATCATAT
>JACIWR010000006.1 GCA_014360845.1 Anaerolineae bacterium | reverse complement strand
GCTCAGGACGCAGCCCTTCGTCTCCGCTCAGGACGCAGCCCTTCGTCTCCGCTCAGGACGCAGCCCTTCGTCTCCGCTCAGGACGCAGCCCTTCGCTTCCACTCAGGACGCAGCAGCGGTCGGCCGCTACGGGACAAATCTGTCCGAATCTGAAGCGCACCCATCCGAGCCCCGTTTTTGCATCGAAAACGGGCCTCCGGCTGTCTTTTATAGCCGGAGGCCCACAGGGGTAACTGGATTCCTTTTCGCGCCGTTGCTGTACGATCCGGTATTTACTCGCGTATCATCTGCGTGCCACACTTGGGACAGTTCATCTGATAACAAGGCTGTCCGGCCTGGTGGGGCACTTTGTGGCCGCAATGAGGGCACACGCAGTAGCCGCCGGGGCCGGCGGCCTTGGGCCCACCCATGCGGCCCGGTCCACGGCCTCCACCACGACCGCCACCACGTCCTTGACCTCGACCCACCTTTATCACCTCCTTCATTCACTCTGCTTGCTTCTGCTGACACTCTGCGCAGTAGCCCAGCAATTCCACTCGGCTGCCGGTAATCTTAAACCCGTATTGCAAGGCCAAGTCCTGGTGCATGCGGGTACAGTGAGCGCATTTGAACTCGATCACTCGCCCGCAGCCTAGACAGACCAGATGTTGATGCTCCTCGTCGCGCTGTATCTCGTAGCGCAGCAGGTCTCTGTCCAGGTGTAGCTCGCTAATCAACCCGCTCTCGCGCAGTATGTCCAGGGTGCGATATACCGTGGACAGGCTGAGGCGAGGCCGTTTCTCTCTGGCCAGGTGGTATATTTCGTCGGCGCTCAGGTGTCCTTCATGTTCTTGAATGATGCTGAGGATCAGTCTGCGCTGCGGGGTGATGCGCCGGCCCCTAGCGCGCAGGATGCGTTCTACGTCCATGCTATCCCCTTCGGCAACTGCCCCCGCTGGAGCAGGGCGGTGCTGCGCAGCGCTCTTCCCGCCCGCAGCAAGTATGGCCCGCTGGACGACTGCTCCGCTCGCTCATCACGTAGGGGGCGGACAGCAGTTTTTCGCGTAGTGGACTACCGCAGTGGGGACAGGAGGGGGCGTGATCTCCAGGGCGAACCAATATCTCCACCCGGCTACCACAGTTATGGCAGCGGTACTCATAGATGGGCATGGTGCTTTCCTCCTAACGCATGGCTCTGGTGTACAATGCTCTCCAGTTGTGCAGGTCGGTGCGTTGCCGCTTGTGGTATTGTGCTCCTGAAACGGGATGCCGCGCCCTTCGGGCGCTCAGTCAGAATGACAGGTACGGGATTTGTAGGGCAGGTTGGCGGCAGGGTAAGGAAGACCGCCATTCTGACCTCAACCAGCTACTTGGTCTCTGCCTTTCCGATGACAGACCGTCCCGTCGCCTACCTGCCACCTGGCTACCGGACCGGGCGGCAGGTAGGCTGCTCCGTGTCCTGTGCAAGGTAGTTGAGCCATCAGAGGGCGAGGCGGATCGCAGCAAGCGCTGGGACGATGCCGCAGCCAACCTGCCCTACAGATCGGGCTAGCGCATGGCTCTGGTGTACAATGCTCTCCAGTTGTGCAGGTCGGTGCGTTGCCGCTTGTAGTAGTCCTCGATGGCGTTTTGCAGGGCCGAGGCTGCCAGGTTGGAGCAATGCAGCTTGACCTCCGGCAAGCCGCCCAGGGCCTCGGTGACGTCCTCGTCGGTCAATTTCCGCGCCTCGGACAATGGCTTGCCTTTGACCAGTTCGGTGGCCATGCTACAGGTGGCGATGGCTGCTCCGCACCCCTGTACCAGGTAACGCACGTCGGTCAGCCTCTCGCCCCGTACTTTGATGGTCATCACGGCGAAATCCCCGCAGTTCGGGTCGCCGTAGGTGCCCATCCCGTCGTGATCCTCGATGAAGCCCACGTTGCGCGGATTGCGTGCATGGTCGAGTACGATGTCGGTGTAGTCCATTCCTCAGTCAACTCCTGTATCTATGGTGTGATCTCTACAATCTTGCCTGCGCCGTTCTGAATGAAATCATCATCGTATTCAGCGGCGAACATGTTAATCGCCTGATCTCCGGTGCAGTGGCAGGGAGCCACTTTCTGGACCCCCATCTCCCGAAAAGCGGTGATGATGCCCGCGATGCGGCTTCTGCTCGCGCCGCCCAGGTGAAAGCCGCCCAGCACCAGGTATACCTCATTTTCGCCGATTTGTCCAGCGCGGCGCACCATCTCCGCCAGGCCCGGATGAGCACAACCGGTGATCACCACCAACCCCTGGGATGTCTCGACGACCAGGGCCTGCTCGACAGGATTGGTTCCCATCTGGCCGGTGGTGTGGATGCCCGGCAGGATCTCCTGCGACCCGTCTACTTCGTGCAATGTGGTGATCGCCCGTACTTGTTTTTTGAAACTGGCGGGGAAGGATGCGGGCACGTAAACCGTGGGCCGCACACCGGTGGCCAGCAGGTCGCCCAGCCCGCCGGTGTGGTCGCCGTGGATGTGCGAGAGAACGACGATGTCAATCTCCACCGGGTCAATGCCTAGAGTGGCCATGTTGCTCAACAGTATCGCACCATTCCCACCGGTATCGAAGAGAATAGTCGTCTCCCACCGCTCCACCACACAGCCGAAACCCCAAGCGGTCTGGAGTCGCGGATCGTAGGCGTTGTTATCGTACACAACGGTGATGATCACTGTCTCACTCTCCGTAGTAGCCGTTGGACTGGGCAGTGCAGTCGGTGTGGCCAGCACGGGTGTCATTGTCGCGGTGGCTGTGGGGCTGGTCGTCGGTTTCACGGAAGTTGGCCCTTCGGTGACACTGGGGGTGATCGTCTCCACCATCAACGGCCCATCATATCGGCAGCCACACAGAAAAGCCAGTCCAGTCAGGGTTATGATTATCGGTCGAACCCAGTGGCGGCAGATCATCTCAGCCTTCCTGTTGATCCGGTGGGGCATTCTGCGTTGTGTGCTCGCGCGCGAGCATGGTCAGCACGTCGGCCAGCGTCTCCGCTGTGGTAAGCTGCATCTCTACTCCGGCCTCCCCAAAGACGTAGGTCGGTCCCTTGCCTTGCAGGCTCTCTCGTAATAGCACCGCGTCCACTTTCTGGGCCACCAGCCATTCGGCCACGCGAATGCCCTTGGCTTTGGACACGGCAGTGTGAGGATTGGCGACAATCTGCTGTTGTTCCACCTGTCCATCCGCCAGGCGCAAAGTGACCAGCGCGAAGTAAGGCGCTTCTCCGAAATGCTCGCTAACCGTGCCCTGCAGATCGGCCAGAGGAACGGCGTAACGCAGGTGTGTGCGCTCCAACGGTTCGGCGTGGATCAGCACCCGGTCTACATGGGGCACGGCCGCGCGGATGCTCTGCTCGATGCGTTGGGTCGCAGCGTGGGCCTTCTCCAGATCGTGGAAACGTAGCACGATGTCCGCCTCGATGAAGCGGAAGCGCCCTGAGTTGCGCCCGGTGACCCATTTCACCTCGGCCACGCCCGGCTCGCCGGTGATGATCTCGCGGATGTGGTTCAGCGTCTCGGCGTCCAGCGAGGCGTCCAACAGTACCCGCATGCCGTCGGCTAGCAACTCCCACCCTGTTTTGCCGATGGCGACAACGATGACCAGTGCTGCAAGACGGTCCAGCGGGAGGTTGAACCACTGCGCCAGAAGGGCGGCGAAGACCACGCCGGTGGTGAAGACGTGAGCGCGGTACTCCCTCGCGTCGGCGATCAGGGCCGGGGAGTTGGCTGCCTGTCCGGCTTGCAGTTCGAAATGGCTGAAGACCAGGGGAATGGCCGTGGCTACTATCACACCGCCCAGCATCCAGAGGTCCACCGTGGCCTGGCGAGTTGGGGAAAAGAGCGCGTCCCGGGTGATCTCGTAGGCGGTGAAGAAAATCATCACCGCCAGTACCACGGTGACCACGTTCTCCAGCTTGTACAGGCCGTAGGGAAAGGACTTGGACTTCCGCGTCGAGAGTTTCAGCCCGATCAGTACCCCAACCGCCGTCAACAGGTCCACCAGGTTGTGGACCATCTCCGCACCAACGGCCAGGCTGCCGGAGGCCAGGGCGATGACCAGGTTGATCAGCGCCAGGATGACATTGACGGCGATGGAATACCAGCCCCAACGCTCAACGTTCATGGCAGTTTTTTCCTCTCAAAGGTACTGGCAGCGTATTGCCAGAAAATCTCACCCCGATAGACGTGCCGCTGTACCTGGCCGCTGGATTCCAGCCGTGCCAGGGTAGACTGTACCTTCCCTGGTGCAAAATGGTCCAGCGTCTCTACGAGCCGCGCTTCGCGCATCGGATGGCGGCGGATCACTTCCAGTACCGCTTCAGTTACGTCTGTAAAACCGGAGAGGTCAAAGGTGCCCTCGTAAGGTGCGACTACCTCAGCGGCCTCGCCCAGGATGGCCGTGGCCTGCACGATGGCCTCGTCGTCAGGGACCTCCACCCAATGTTCGGCCGGTGGGCGGATGGGTACGTTGATCTGTATCCGGTCGGGACCGATGCGAGCCAGCGCGTCGCGAATGCTCAGCAACGTGGGCTCGTCGTCGTTCAATCCCTTGACCAGCATGACTTCCATCCAAAACTGGCCGTGGAACATCTCGCGGAAGACGGCCATGCCCTCGATGATCTCGGTGATGCGGAAACGGGGCCAGGGACGGTTGATGCGCCGGAAGGTGGTTTGATCCGCCGCGTCAAGGGTGGGCATGACCACATCGGCGGCGGTCAGCTCATCACGTACATCAGCCTGGCAAAGCAACGCGCCATTGGTGATCACCGCCACGGGAATATCGGTCATGGCCTTCACTTGGCGGATGAGCCATCCCAGGCTGGCACAGAGGGTTGGCTCGCCCTGTCCGACGAAAGTGATGTAGTCAATCTCGCCGGGTCGGTGGCGTTCCAGAGCGACGCGCACCTGGGTCAGGATGTCCTCCGGCGGGAAGAAATCGCGCCGCTCGTTGGTGACCGGACTGGTGCGTCCCAACTGGCAATAGACACAGTTGTAGTTGCACGTTTTGAAAGGGATGGGGTCCACCCCTAGCGATTGCCCCAGCCGCCGCGAGGGGACGGGGCCATAGACGTAAGCCATCGCTCAGTTACCCTCTTCTCTGCGGATCAGCTCTAATTCCTCCTCCAGCTCTTCCAGACGCTGCAACATCGCCGGGGGCACCGAATGGGCCGGCCAACGGCTTTTCAGTTCCTCTATTTCCCTCTCTAGCTCCTGCACCCTGTTGCTCTTGACATCCATCTTTCCCCATCTCCTCTCGCTTGTCCACTCTCAGATGCTGTGTATAGCCCCAGCAGCGTGGTTCTCCAATCTTGTTCCGCTACTCCCGCAGCAGGGCATTTAGCTCGTCCGCACCGACGTAGCCAATGACCTCGATCTCTTGCCGTGTCACCCCCTCTACCTCCGCCACGGCACGTTTGATGTCCAGGGCCAGGGTCACGGCGATGGGGCACAGCGGCGACGAGGGTCGGAACTTGTAGCGCACGGTCCCGTCCTCGTCCACCGACAGGTCCTCGATGAGTCTCATGCGCAACACATCCACGCCGGTCTCGGGGTCTATGACCCGCGATAAGCGGGTGACGATACGCTGGCGCAGGTTATCTGTGTCAACCGTCTGTGGCGGCATTTTTCTTTCCTCCAGATTGAAGCTTGCTTTCATACGTTATTTGTAATATAATTCTGTACAGAATTCCTGTAGAAAGGAGTGTAGCATGACAACGATTCTGCCGGTTACTGAGCTGCGGGAGCGGCTTAGCGATGTTTTGGAACAGGTCAAAGCGGGCACTGAGCCGGTATTCATCACCAGGCACGGGCGCGCTCAGGCTGTCTTGCTCGGCGTGGATAGCTACGACAGGTTAATGGAGCGTCTTTCTCAGGTCTCCTCTGTGGACTGGTATGCTTTGTCTCAGGCATCTCTGGCCCGGGTGTGGGATCACCCGGACGAAGATGTTTACTCCTGGGAAGACGGAGAACCGCTATGAGCCAACAACGGTGGCAGCCACAGCGCGGTGAAGTGGTGCTGGTCCGTTTCCCCTTTTTAGAGATCGGCGGTCGAGTACAGGCCAAGCCCCGACCGGCAGTGATCGTCTCCGGCCCGGCCATCCACGATTACACGGCGGACGTGTTGATTGCGGCAATATCTTCACGGCCCGCGTCCCAACCGCTTCCCACCGACTACGAGATCCGTTTAGGCACTCCCGAAGCGACGACGGCTGGCTTGAAAAGGACTTCCTGGGTGAAAGTCTCCAACCTGGCAGCTGTACCCCGGGCTGCCGTCGGTCGGCGATTGGGGCATCTGAGCCCCGATGGGTTGAAAGCCGTGGACGATCGCCTGCAGATGGCGCTGGACTTGCAATGAAAGTCGGACGGTTGGCGGCGGCTATGGCGGGTAAGGCCCTTTTCCGCGCGCAATAGAGCCGCCTCTCCTTGCTTGAGAGGGCTTGTGGTTCACCAGGTTGACCTGCTCAACCGGGCCCAATCCGCCCTACGGTGATGCGAACCCACATCCGCCGCAGCTCCTGGCTCACCACGCCGTCGTCGAAGGCGGTCACCGGCAATCCCCGTACCATGGCCTCGGTCACCACCGTATCGAAGGGAATCTTCCCCACGACCTCGATGCCCCGTTCCGCGCAGAAGTCGGCGATCTCCCGTGACCTGTCCGGGTTAACGTCGTATTTGTTGATGCACACCAGCGCCGGCACGCCGAAGTGATTCACCGTGCTCAGCGCTCGCTCCAGATCGTGCACGCCGGAGACGGTGGGTTCCGTGACCAGCAGGGCCAGGTCGGCTCCGGCGCTGGCCGAGATGACCGGGCAACCGATGCCCGGCGGGCCGTCCACGAGCAAGAACTCAGCCCCGGTGTCGAGGGCCAACAGCCGCGCCTGCTGTTTGACCAGCGTCACCAGCTTGCCGGAGTTCTCTTGGGCGGCGAAGAGGTGAGCGTGGAAAAGCGGTCCAAAGCGCGTGGCAGAGCGAAACCAGCGCCCGGCCATCTGCTCCTCCATGCGTATTGCACCCTCGGGGCATTGATAGAAGCAGGAGGCGCAACCCTCGCAGGCGATGGGGTCTACGGTGTAGACCTCAACCCCTTCTCCCTGCAAGGGGCGAGGGGCGTCGAAGCGACAGACCTCGGCGCAGATGCCGCAGGCGATGCATTTTTCAGGGTCAATGATGGCCACCTGACCGCCGTAAAAGTCGTGTTCCTCCAGTTGGGTGGGAGACAGCACCAGCTCCAGGTTGGCCGCGTCCACGTCGGCGTCGGCCAGGACGATGGGGAATTCCTGGGAAGCCAGATGGGCCAGCGCCGCCGTGACGGTGGTCTTGCCGGTGCCTCCTTTGCCGCTTAAAATCACGATTTGTTTCACCGATACTCCTTTGACAGTGCTTGCCGGAAACTGTATAATATGATCATGGAAGATGAAACCCTGAACCGACGCTATTAGATCGAAACCTATCTTGGTCACGCTCGTCGGGCGCTGGCGTCAGCGGCATCAAGCCTGGAGCATGGTTTCTAAAACACGGCTATTAACCGTGCTTATTACGCCATTTTCTACGCCGCCAGCGGTTTGCTGTTGACCAAAGGCATCAGCCGGAGCAAACACGCTGGTGTCATCGCCGCCTTTCGCCAGCACTTTATCAAACCGGGGCTTATCGAGGCCGAGTACAGCGATCTTTATGGCACGGTGATGGAGTTCAGGACGGCTGCCGATTACGAGATGGTATTCGACGCGGATCGGGCAATCGCCGAGAAATCACTGGCTTCGGCCCGCCGTTTCGTCGAGCGGGTGGCAAAGTATCTCTGGGACACCGAGGGTATTCGATGATGATGGATCAAATCCCCCTGACTGATAACGAACGCCGCGCGCTGGATACTTTCGTGCGTCGGTTATACGCGGACTACGGCGACCGGGTACGCTCGGTGGTCCTTTTTGGCTCCAAGGCGCGGGGCGATGCCGGTCCCGATTCCGATGTGGATGTGTTGGTGACGTTGGCCGACGACGATCCAGAGTTGCGTTGGAATGTGCAGCGATTGGCCGCGCGCGTCTCGTTGGAATACGATCTGCTCCTCTCCGTGCGTGCTGTAAGCCGCTCCCAGTGGGAAGAGCTATCCCGCTACCATTTCCCCATCTACCAGGCCATTCAGTCCGAGGGCATCGTCCTCGCCCCTGAGCCCACCTGATCCTCAATTTTTCCACCTGTGCGATTAAACGCTGGGCAGCACTGGTCGTGCTTTCTGTAGCCGCGCTTTCCATAGCGCGAAGCCCTTTGTACAGCCTATGCGCGGTATGGAAACCGCGCCTACATCGTCAACCGCACAGATGGAATTTTTCTGTACAGCTCCCGAAACTTCTCCCTGTACTCCGGCAACGCCTTCACCAGCGGCACGCCCTCAGAGTACGCCTCGGCGATGCGCCGGTCGAGGGGGATGCGCATCAGGATAGGGATGTTTTCGGCGGTGCAGTACTCGTCCACGCTTTGATCCCCCACGCCGTCGCGGTTAACCACCACGCCGACGGGCAATCCCAACTCCTCGCGGGCCACTTCCACGGCCAGGCGCAGGTCGTGCAGGCCGAAGGGGGTAGGCTCGGTGACCAGCAACACGAAGTCGGCTCCGCGCATGCTCTCCACCACCGGACACGAGGTGCCGGGTGGTGCATCGAGGATCACCACCTGCTGTGATGGGTCGGGTGGGATGGCTTTCTTTTTCAATTGCCGGATGATGGGCACGGCCATGGCTTGGCCCACGTTCATCACCCCTTGCCCGAAGGCGAGGGGACCGGCGTGCCCCATCTCGATCACGCCCGTCACGTTCAACACCTCGTGGATGGCTCCTTCCGGGCAGTTGAGGGTGCAACTCCCGCAGCCATGGCACAGTTCAGGAAAGATGAGCACCTTCTGGGCGACGACGGCGATGGCGTGGTATTGGCAGACCTCGGCGCAGCGCCCGCAGTAGGTACATTTGTCGAAATCCACCTCCGGGACGAGGATCCCTACCTCCTCGCGCTGTTCGAAGACGGGTTTTAGGAAAAGAGCAGCGTTGGGCTCTTCCACATCACAATCCAGGTACAGCAGTTTGCTGGCAGGTGAGGAGTTATCTTCCAGCAAACTCAGCGCCAGGCTGACGGCCACCGTGGTTTTGCCCGTGCCCCCTTTGCCGCTGGCTACAGCGACGATCATTGTAACTCCTCCAGGTCAATCTGCGTCCCCGCCGGACAGGAATGCACCACCCCAGGCCCCAGAGTCATCATCAGGGTGAAGAAGGCCGCCTCCCCGGAGCAGTGGTTCAGGTAGATGTGCCGCACCGATTCCATCTCCAGCATCTTCTGGCGCACGCGCTCCAGGTGATCGGCGTCGGCGCTGATGAGGTGGGTGCCGCCGATAATGGCCACAACCAGCCGCTGGAACGCCTGCTCCACGTGGGCCAGGGTGTTAAGCAGGCCGGCGTGACAGCAGCCGCAGAGCAGCACCAGCCCTCGCTCCGTTTCCAACACCAGGGCCATGTCGTCCCGGTAGGGGTCCGGCTCCAACCCCTTTTCGCCACGGACAAAATGATGGGCGCTTCGGCCCTCCGGCTCGGGCCGCTCGGTGATCTCGCCGCTGGTCCAGATGCCGGGCAGGACCTTCTGGGGCTCCGCGCTGAGGCGCAGGTCGGCCAACTGGCGCAGTTTCTCCGGGGCCAGCGGTATGCCAACGGAGCGCATTTTCCCTTCCCGCTGTGAGAATCGCTCCCGCAAGAGATCGGGGTTGGCATAGAGCGGCAGGCCCGAGCGTTGTTCCAGGAATTTGGGCAGCCCACCGGTGTGGTCGTGGTGGCTGTGGCTGATGGCCAGGGCGTCTATCGTTTCCGGGGCGATCCCCGCCACCTCCAGATTGTGCATGAGCACGGTCCCGCTGGCCCCCGTGTCGAAGAGCACCCGGCCCTCGGCTGATTCCACCAGGAAAGCCAGGCCGTGCTCGCCCCAGAAGGGGGAGTAGGGAAGGGTGACGTTGTCCACCAGACAAATCAGTTTCATCGTTCCTCCTCGTATAATTAGTGCAAAGGCGTAGCGGCGGCCCGCCGTGGCCGCGTTCCCGGGCGGACAGGGCATGCCCTGAGCCCTGGCGAAGGGCCTGTCCTGAGCTTCGTCGAAGGGCCTGTCCTGAGCTTCGTCGAAGGGCATGCCCTGAGCTTCGTCGAAGGGCCGTCCGCCACTACATCCACATATCTCGCTGTTCGGGTGACGGTCACTTTCCAAGCGACTGTCACCTCATGCTACCGAACTTTTGATTGGAAAACGGTGTACAATTTATTTGAACTGCAAGCGCAAGGAGACGAGCCGTGGACCTGATACGCCGTTGTCAGGCAGGCGATGAAGAGGCTTTCGCCGCTCTCTTTCATCAATACAAAAACCTGGTCTATAAGATCGCTTACCTGATGCTGGACAGCGCTGATGAAGCCGAAGATGCGCTCCAGGAGGTATTTCTCCGGGTGTACAGATCGCTGTCCACCTTTGAGCCCGCGAAAGGGGCTTTCACGACCTGGCTGTATCGCATCACGGTGAACCATTGTCTGAATCGGCGGCGCAAAAGTCGTCTTTCCATCTCGTTAGACAGAGTTTCTCCGTTGTTGGCCGAGCGTCCCTCGTTCCAGGGACGAGTGGAAAACGAAGAAGCAGTCCAGCAGGCATTGAGTCGGTTGAGCAAAAAACTGCGCGTAGTTATAGTCCTGCGTTATTATCTGGGACTGTCATATGCTGAGATCGCTCAAATCCTGAATATCCCCATAGGCACGGTCAAATCACGGCTTGCCCTGGCGCTCAAAACCCTGCGCAAGGAGCTGGGGACAGCCCCGGGCAACTGTCCTCTGAAGGAGACGGCAAGATGAGGTGTCAGGAAGTGAACAGATTGCTTGTTGCTTATCTGGACAATGAAGTGACGCCTTCTGAACGGGTGTTAATGCAGACCCATCTGGCCGGGTGTGATACCTGTCAACAGGAATTGGCTGCTCTATCGGCACTGCAGAGCCGGGTCAGTCAGTTCCTGCGAGTCAGGGCTGCTCAGGTAGCCCCCTCTCCGCAGGCCTGGAGCCGCCTGCAGGCGAGGCTGGCGAGGGAGTCGCGCTCCTCCTCTTGGTTCCAACGCCCGGCGTTGGCCGTTCGACGTGTCAGACAAGCCTGTCAACCGAGGGAAGGGATGGCTCTGACACAAAGATTCGCGTTGGCCCTCGTTGCGGCCCTGGTCATTATCACAGGGACAATGGCTTTCGTCCCTTCCATCAGGGCTCAAGTAGTGAAGGTGATTGCCCAGCGATTCCACTTTGAGGTCCCTGGTGGCAGGTTCATGATCAGGATACCATCTCCTGGCGTGGACTTTACCCCTCTGCGTCCGACTTATCTGCCGGCCCAACTCATGTGCACTCTGGAAGACGAGGGCAAAGGCCAGGGGGAGGGTTTCAGGCAGGCGTATGCCGGAAAAGACTGGTTCGTTGACATCATCCAGACCCGGTCTTCTGCCGAGAGGTCTCTACCCACTGGCAGGGAGGTGAGTATCAACGGTCAGCCAGGTATCCTGAAGACCGGCCTGCAGGGCAAATTCGAATTCACTCCCAGCTTTGCAGTACAAGGATCCGCTTGTTCTTCTGTTTACATCTACACAGACGGGAAGCAGCTTACTTGGTACACCGACGACATCCAGGTTGTGATGCTCTCCAACCTCTCAGATGAAGAGATGCTTAAGATCGCCCAATCAATGGTGCCATTGAAAAGGGACACACGATGAACAAAGTTAAAACTGACACACTGATTTTGATGCTGCTGGGCATCGTGATCTTATTGATGGTAGCTAACCTGGGCCTGTTCGTGCGGATGAACCAATTACAAAGCCGTGTCATCCAGGCGCTGGAACCTTTCCAGAGGCCGATGGGCCTTAATGTAGGAACCCGCGCTCCCCTGTTCACTTTATCTGACACAACAGGGCAGTCCGTTTCACTCCGAGATTTCGCCGGAAGGCAGGTGCTCCTTGCTTTCACTTCTACTACAAGCCCTGCTTGCCCGCAAATTTACCTTATTCTGAAGGATTTTCAGGAGCTGCATCCTGATATCGCTGTCCTGCTTATCTCGCGTGGCTCTCAAGAAGATAACGCGACAATAGTTCGTAAAGAAGGACTTACCTTCCCTGTCCTGAGCGGGCAAGATGAGTTGGTGAGGGAGTACCAAGTGCCGGCCTTCCCTTTCTTTTACCTGCTAGACCGGCAGGGAAACATTGTCAGCCGAGACATAGCCCTCTCATTGGAGCAATTAGAAAACCTGGTCAAGACAAGCCAGTAATTTCGTTGTATCTTCTCAAAATGTAGGGGCGAACCCTTGCGGTCGCCCAGGCGGGCAGGTGCAAGACCTGCCCCTACCCCAAATTATTGAGAAGATACATTTCGTTTCTCGATGGGAAAGATGATGTGCTGAACGGGTATGGGTATAGACTCTATACAATCCGACGGAAAGGAGGTGATTCAGATGTTCGGATCCAATATAGCGCATAAAAGAACCTTCATGGTCCTCACTGTGATGCTGATGGCCGCATTCTTACTTGCTGGCATCTCGGTGCAAGCGGCATTGGCCCAGGACCCCCTTCAGGGCCGATTCAGAATAGAAGCGTTCCTGCCGCCCGATTCACCGGATGTTTCTCCACAGTCTGCACCCCTGGAGTACCTCTCGGATCGCTACAAGCTGGAGGTATTTCCTCTCCCAGTGGCTCCACCACAGCCCGATACCTACTGCTGGGACTATCGGGCTCTGAGCTTCTGCGATTGCCAGACGCATCAATACTGGGAGCACTGGTGTCACCGTTGTTGCAACGACCCCGATCGCTGTCCAACGGGATGCTGCGATATTTATTGCTGGTGGGTAGAAGCCGGTACGTGCTCTTGCGAATAAGGCCCATTTGTCCGGCCCGCTGAGCCCATGGCAGGGCCGGGCTTTGCCCCGGCCCTTTTTGTTTTCTAGTGACTACTCAGCCTATGCTCCAAGTCCCCGTCCCGGGGACGTTCCATGCGGCAAGATGCTGTCTTTTGCGCGGTTTTCTCAGCCGAGACGCCCCCGGGACGGGGGCTACGAGCCTGGGGAGGACAGTGCGCCTGCTAGCCTGAGTAGTAACGTTGTCGAAACCGGCATGATGTTTGTTCCCGGTGTAGGAGCAACAGGTGAGCTTCCTCGTTCCGGGCGCGCTGGCACTGGCGGTGCTGGCGTTGCCCATTATCCTTTTCTACATGCTCAAGCTACGTCGGCAGGAGGTGCTGGTCTCCAGCACCATGCTGTGGCGGCGATTGCTCCGCGACCGCGAGGCCAATTCCCCCTGGCAGCGGCTGCGTCGTAATCTGCTGTTGCTGCTGCAACTGCTTATTCTGGTCTTGCTGGTGCTGGCCCTGGCCCGACCCTATCGCCACGTAGCGGCTGTAGCGCGGGGCAACATCGTTCTGCTGCTGGACGCCTCGGCGAGCATGAGGGCCACTGACGTGGCTCCCACCCGTTTTGCGGCGGCGCAGGAGGTGGCGCGGGGCCTGATAGACGGCCTGGGCGCGGGCGAGGTGATGACCATCATCTCCATTGGACCGTCGCCCCGCGTGCTGGCCTCGACCACGGGCGATAAGACCGCGCTGCGCCGGGCCGTGGCCACCGCATCATCCACCGAGGGGCAGGCCGACTGGCAGGCGGCGCTCACTTTAGCGGCGGCCAGCGCGCAGGCCACCCCCCGCTCGACGGTGGTCATCGTTTCCGATGGCGGCCTGCCCGCCGATCTGCCGGATATGCCCGTGCCGGTCACTTACGTGCCCGTGGGGCGGGGTGACGACAATCGCGCCATCCTGGCCCTGGCTGTGCGCGACGGGGCCCAGGGGCCGCAGGTCTTCGTGCGCGTGGCCAACCTCGGTGCGGCGGAGGCCACAGCGCTGGTCGAGCTCGCAGTGGACGGCCAGCTCTTCGACGCCCGGCAGCTCACCCTGCCACCTCGGGACAAGCAAGGGCTCACCTTCACCGGACTGCCACTGGATGCCCGTCAGGTGGTGGCGCGGCTGAGCGGCGAGGACCTCCTGCTCGTGGACGATACGGCCTGGGCCGTACGCGCTACCTCGCAGCCGGCGCAGGTGATCCTTTTGTCGGCGGGTAACGTTTTCCTGGAGCGAGCGCTGGGCTTGTTGCCGAACGTGGAAGTCTGGAAGGCCGGAAGTCTGGAAGACCGGAGGGATGCACCCAACTTTCCAACCTCCCAACCCTCCAACCTCCAACCTTCCATAACCGTGCTCGATGGCCTGCTCACGGAATCCCTTCCCCCTGGCAACCTGCTCATCGTCAATCCCCCCCACTCCACCGAGCTTTTCACCGTGGGGGAGGTCTTCACCGCGACCCAGGTGATACGCGCCGAGAGCGGGGATCCGCTGTTGCGCTACGTGACCTGGGACGACGTGCACATCGCCCGCGCGCGCCTGGTCACCCCGCCGGGATGGATGCGCGTGCTGGTGCAGGCCGAGGGCGGACCACTGCTCCTGGTCGGGGAGAGGGAAGGGCGGCGGGTGGCGGTGCTCACCTTTGATTTGCACGCCTCCGACCTGCCTTTGAAGATCGCTTTCCCCATTCTCATGTCCAATCTGGTGAGCTGGCTGGCCCCGACCGGCGGGATGGAGGTGCCGGCCACCTTGCGCCCTGGTGATCCGCTCACCCTGCGCCCCGCAATGGACGCTACCCAGCTCGTGGTGCAATCGCCGTCGGGCCAGCGCTGGACCTACCCCGTCACCGGTGAACCCATTCCCTTTGCTGAAACAACCGAGCTTGGCGTCTACACCGTCTACCAGTCATCGGCCCCATCGGCTTCATCGGCTCAATCGGCTGACCAGGCTGACCACTTCGCCGTCAACCTGTTCAGCGAGATGGAATCGGACATCGCTCCGCGCGAGGTGATCACCATCGGCGCGCAGCAGATCGCCGTGCCTCAGGAGGGTCTACAGGGCCGACAGGAGTGGTGGCGCTGGCTGGCCCTCGCTGCTGTAATCGTGTTGCTCGTCGAGTGGTGGGTGCATTGGCGGGGCGGGAGACTGCTATACTGATTGCTATAAGGAGGTTTCCGTGGAAGTAATACCCATCAATCAGATTGCCGCCGATCAGGCGGATCAGACCGTCGCCGTGCAGGGCACGCTGATGGATGTGCGCTCGCTGGCGGGCAAAGGCTACAAGTTTGTGCTCACCGACGGCACGGCCCAGATCGCCCTTGTCGTCTGGCGCAACGTGTACGAGGCGCTGGCGGAACCGGACAAGCTGGGCGTCGGGGCGCAGATACAGGCCCGGGGCAAGGTGGGCCGCTACGGGGACGAGCTGCAAGTCGTGCCCCAAAGCGGCGAGGATGTGGTCATCGTCAAAGAGCCGCCTACGGCCCAGGTGACTCCCCTGGGCGAGGTCAGCGCCGAGCTCGCCGGGCAGTGGCGCACCGTCCAGGGGGAGATCGCCGAGGTGTGGGCTTTCAGCCGGGGGATGAAGGCCCGTCTCCGCGATGCCACGGGCGAGGCGGTGCTGCTTCTGTGGCAGAACATCTACGCCAATTTGCCGGAGCCGGAAGCCATCAGTGTGGGCACAAAACTGCGGGCCACCGGCCAGATCAACGTCTTCGGCGAGGAACTGCAAGTGGTGCCCAGAACCCGCCACGACGTGGTCGTGCTGGACTGAGATTGTTACGTGTTGCGTGTTTCGTAGAGACGCAACACGCAACAGGCTAGGACTACCATGCCCATTGCTTTTACTCACCCCTGGGCCCTGATACTGCTCCTCGCCCTGTTGCCCATCGTCTGGTTGTGGCGACAGGGGCGTAGCCGCGTGCGTCGTGTCCGGTCGGCGCTCATCCTGCTGACGCGCCTGCTCATCCTGGTCCTGCTGACGTTGAGCATTGCCGGGATGCAGCTCGTGCGCGCGGTGGACGAGCTGGCCGTGATCTTCCTGGTGGATGTCTCGGACAGCGTCTCGTCGGCCTGGAAGGCGTCGGCGCTGAGCTTCGTGGAAGCGGCGCTGGCGGAGATGGGACCTCACGACCGGGCCGGGATTGTGGTCTTCGGCAGCGATGCGCTGGTAGACCGCCCCGTCACGACGGCGCGGGAACTGGGTGATCTGTTTTCCATCCCGGCCACCGGTCACACCGACATCGAAGAAGCCCTTCGCCTGGGGCTGGCCCTCTTCCCCGGGGCGACCCAGAAGCGGCTGGTGCTTCTCTCCGATGGACAGGAAAACGAGGGCACGGCGGAGAGAGCAGCGTCCCTGGCGGCGGCTCACGGGGTCGAATTGGACGTGGTCCCCCTGCTCACCAGCGCGGGCGAGGAGGTGTGGGTGGATGCGGTGGAGGCCCCGCCCACCCTGCATCAGGGTGAGTCTTTCAACCTGGTGGTGAAGGTGCAGAGCACCACGGGGACGGCGGCCACTATTCGCGTAGTGAGTGATGGACAGCTAGTCGCCGAGGAAGCGGTTCAGCTCGAGCCCGGTCTCAACTCCTACGTCCTGCCCCTGGTGGCCGGCGCGCCCGGATTCAGCACCTTCCGTGTGCAAGTAGTGGCTGATCAGGATACCTTTCATCAGAACAATCAGTTGGCCGCTTTCAGTCTGGTGCATGGTGCGCCGCGAGTGCTCCTCGTAGCTCGCGAAGCATCCGAGAGCGAGAACCTGGTGGCTGCTCTCACGGCCACGGGGCTTCAGGTCGAGGAGACCACGCCGGCCCGCCTTTCCTCCGACCTGACCGAGCTGGGCGAGTACGCCGTGATCGTGCTGGTCAATGTCCCAGCCGCCGAACTGGGACCGCGTAAGATGGCCGCGTTGCAGACTTACGTCCGCGACCTGGGGCGGGGGTTGGTGTGCATTGGGGGCGAGGAGAGCTACGGGGTAGGGGGGTATTTCCGCACTCCTCTGGAAGAAGTCCTGCCCGTGGAGATGCGCATCAAGGACAAGGCGCGGATGCCCACCGTGGCCCTGGTTTTCGTCGTGGATAAGTCGGGGAGCATGAGTTCCGGTGGGACGGCGGGCGGCCCGCCCAAGGTGGAGCTGGCCAAAGAGGCCGTGATCCGTTCCGTGGAGCTGCTGGGTCCAGAGGATCAACTAGGGGTGGTGGCCTTCGACGACAGCGCCTACTGGGTGGTGGACCTGGCTCCGCTGGAGGACGTGGCTGTGGTGCAGGGGATGGTGGGCACCATCCGCGCCGGGGGCGGCACCGACATCTTTGCCGGGCTCAAGGCTGCTGCCAAGGCCATTATCCCTGCCGAGGCACAGGTAAAGCACGTGGTGCTCCTCACCGATGGCGGGGCTGATCCCAGCGGCATCCCCGAACTGGTAGACGAGATGCGCGCCGCCGACGTCACCCTCTCGGTGGTGGCTGTGGGCCAGGACTACGCCCCGTTTCTGGAGCCGTTGGCCGTGCGCGGTGGTGGGCGCTTTCACTTCGTGCAGGACCCGGCTTCCATCCCGGAGATATTCGCCCAGGAGACGGCTGTGGTCCAGCGGGCGTACATCATCGAGGAGACCTTCTTCCCGGAGCAGGTCGCGCCCAGTCCCATCCTGGACGGGATCGCAGCTGTGCCCGCCCTGTACGGTTACGTGGGTACCTCGGGCAAGGACGCAGCTCAGGTGGTGCTCGTTTCCGCCCAGAACGACCCCATTCTAGCTGCGTGGCAGTACGGGCTGGGACGGGCCGTGGCCTGGACCTCGGATGCCTGGGGGCGGTGGGCGCGGGAGTGGGTGACCTGGGAGGGATTCCCGCGCTTCTGGGCGCAGGCCGTGCGTTGGACTATCATCGAGGCGGCGGAGAGCGGCCTGGAGACGCGGGTGGTCCAGGAAGGCGAGCAGGCGCGCGTCACCGTGGACGTGGTGGACCAGGCCGGCGATTACTTGAACGGGCTGGTGGTGCGGGTCAACGTCGTCGCCCCGACGCAGGTAGGAGCGCAAGGCCTTGCGCCCCTGGTCCTGCGGCAGACCGCGCCGGGCCACTACGAGGGGGAGTTCGCCGCGCCGGAAGAGGGCGTCTATCTGCTGGGCATTACTGCGGGGCGTGAGGAGGCCGACGGCGCTGTGCACACACTGGCCTCACAGGCCACCGGCTTCGTGCGCGGCTACTCGGACGAGTACCGCCGCTTCGGAGCGGACACCGCCCTGCTGGCCCGTCTGGCGGAAATAGGCCACGGACGTGAGTTGCACTCGCCCGAGGAGGCTTTTACCCGGCCCCTGGCCGCCGTGCGCACCCACGCCGACGTGTGGCCCTGGCTGTTGACGGTCGCCGTCTGTCTGCTGCCCCTGGACGTAGGATTGCGCCGCGTGATGATAAGTCTGGCGGACGTGCGCCGTTGGCTGGCGCGGGGCTGGGCTCGCCTGCGGAGGCGACGGGTGCTACAGCCAGCGCCCTCCGGTCTGGAGCGGCTGTTGGTGGCCAAAGAGAGAGGAGTGAGGAAGCAGGAGGCAGGAGGTAGAGGGCAAGAGGCAAGAAACAAGAGGCAAGAAGCAAGAGGCAAGAGGCGGGAAGCAGGAAGATTGAGGGAAGTGGGGGCACTCAGGGGAACTGGGGAGGGACAGGAGGGCGCAAGAGACGAGGGTGGCGAGGAAGGCGAGGAACTGACCGCCCGTCTGCTGCGGGCCAAGCGGCGAGCTCGCAGGGAGTAGCGGCGGGGCTTGCCCCCGACGGCATTACATGGGGCGACGCCACTTTGTCAGCGCCGCCGGTTTACGGCGACGTAAAAGGGCTCTGCTATTCTCGGCGATCTCTGCGTGCTCTGTGGTGGAAAAGTGTTCGACTGTCGAACAGTGCTACGAGGACTTGCCCTTATCGTGGTGGGGGGGAAGAAGATGTTCGACTGTCGAACACTTTTGGCCCTGTGAGACGTATGAGCCCGTGCGCCCTGGGTGAATTTTGGCGCACGGGCCTATGTTGGTCACCTGATGTGGGTCAACCGGTGTACCCGATTGAGCCGATCCATCGGGTCCATCGGCTTAATCGGCTGACCAGAGCTGACCGCAGCTTAGCCGAAGCAAACGTTTCGCTGGCGCTCGGCCTCGTAGTTGTGCCAGCCGGGGCAGTCGAGATAGTTGTACGCCAGGTCTTCCAACATCGGGCAGCGGCCCTGATAGAAGCGGCAGTAGTAACCGTTGGCTTGCCCGGCGTAGACGCCCTTGAGGGGGCAAGGGCTGGTCAGCCGATGTGCCCGATTGATCTGATTCATCGGGTCCCTCGGCTTAATCGGCTGGCTCTGACCGCCCGTGGCCTTGACCATCGCCGCCAGCGTGACCTGCACACCCAGACGGAAGGCCCGTAAGCTCTCTGAGCCCTCCTGTGCGGCCTGGGCGGTGGCTGCGCTGATGCCGTCTAGCGCGGCGGCCAGCTCCTCTATTTCGTTCGGGAACAGCAATTTCAAGTTCATGGTGGTGCACCTCCTTTGCGGAGTGCAGGGTGGGGGCGACCCGCGCGGGTCGCCCCGGGAGTGATTTAATTCGCCGCCCCAATGGGTTTGAAGCGCTCGAAGTAAGGTATTCGCCGCTTGATGTCCTCCAGCGTGCGGATGCGGGGGGATACCCAACCGTTGTCGCCGTTCTTCGCCCCGCGGATGATGTGGGCTCGCTCCAGCAATTCCAGGTAGAACTGCGCAGCACGTTCCCCGATGCCGTGGGGGTAGTAGCAACGGTTTGCATCGGCGCTGATGCAGTACCAGGTATCCCAGTTGTGCTGACGTAGCACGAACTCCTCACAGAAGGCCAGGAACCCGGCGTAGCTGGGCACATCTACCTCAAAAGGGGTGCCTTGGTAGACGTATCCCTGGCTCCAAAGCTCTTCTCCCTGGGTGCGGACGGGATGCCTGGCACCGGGAACTGTGCCTCTGCCTTCTGGGGGGATGGTCATGAATACCACTGCCTGCTGCTGTACCTGTGAAGGCTTTGACTGGTTGCCGGCTGCTTGTTGCTGGCGCAGCACGTCCAGAGCTTCGGTGAAGGCGGCGAAGCGGCCAATGCACTCCAGCCGATCCGGGTTGGCACCCATGCCGATTTCCACATCGCCGTAGTCCAGCAGCCTCCCCAGGAAGGACTGGATGAGAGTCCAGTTGGAGAAGGGGAAGTTGAGCACGCGCTGACGCAGGTGCAGGATGCCATCTGGCCTGTACAGCCTGCCTTTGTAGAACACGAAGATGCGTTGTCGCCAATCGGCGATGTTCCAGACGATGGCGCTGAGGGGGATGAGAGGCAGCAGCCGTAATGGCCAGAAGACGCTACCTGGCCTGACCAGAGCGACGAAGCCGATGCTCAGGGCGAGGAGTGGCACCCACGTCGCCAGCCGCTTGACCAGGAAGATCCAGTGGGTGCGGAAGACCACCCTGTCATCCTGTCCCCTGTCCTCCCATCTTATGCGCGACATCTCGGTCACCTCCTCTCTGAAACTAAAATCCGCTCTCACCTTGTTGGTTCAGGCGGGAGCGGATTTTTCGACCCCAGATTTCCAGGAAGCAAATGGGGTTGCTTTAGCGACAACGGTTACACCTTGTCGCGCCGTAGACGCAGGGGTGGAGGTGTGAGGCATTGTTGACTCGTGGCGCGTCTCCGGCATGGTAGTAGCGACTCCCGCCGGTATGGGCCTTGCGCGGGTTGACGTAGTCAACATCCACAAATTCACGACTGATGAGATCGGTGATAGTCCACTTCATCTCTGCCATTGCCCACCTGCTGTCTTGCGCGCTTTCCATGCGTGGTCTTCTCCCCCTTTTTACTATTTGTATTTTACATCACAATTTGTTTGTTGTAATCCCCCAAAGGGCCCACCTTGAGTACTCCAAACGTACCGTGTCCGGGTCTCCCGTGCCTCGCGGGGTTGGACCTCACCTGATCTCGCGGAGTCGTACTCCACGAGAGGCGAGGATAGTCCCGCAGTGCAACCACAGGACAACGATGGTGCGACATGGGAGCGAAACGCGAGGAGTTGCGCCGGGGTCTGGGTCGGTGTATAATCGCCTTCATGAGCGAATCCCAACAACACAAAAGGCGAACTTCTATTTCCATATCGGTCTGGCTGATTGCTATCTTGCTGGTGGCCCTTTTTCTGCGGGTGTATCGCCTCCAATCTCTCCCTCATGGCCCCTACTACGACGAAGCGGCCAATGGTCTTCTCAGCGCCGACATCGCCCTGGGCAGGGACTACCCCCTGTTTATTCAATCCTATACGGGCAAGGAGGTGCTGTACTTCTACCTGGTTGCGGCCTTGATGAAGCTGCTGGGGGTCAATCTCTGGGCTCTGCGCCTGACTTCGGCTTTGCTCAGCGTGCTCACGGTGGGGTTGACCTATGCTCTGGTGCGGGAGCTGTTCATCAACGAGGGGCGGGAGCGAGCCCATTGGCTGGCGCTGTTCAGTGCGGCTCTACTGGCCACTTCTTATTGGAATGTGACCATCAGCCGCTATGGGCTGCGGGCTGTCAGCCAGCCGTTATTGCAAGGGCTCACGCTGTATTTCTTGTGGCGAGGATTGCGGCAGGAGCGGGTCGGGTTTTTGGTCCTCGGCGGTTTCTTTTGTGGTGCGACGGCCTACACCTATCTGGCCAGTCGTCCTTTCCCCCTGGTCTTGTTCCTCTTCTCCCTCTGGATTTTGTTCGATGACCGCCATGCCTTTCGCAAGCGCCTGGGTCAACTCCTCCTTTTCGCGGTGGTGGCGGGTATCGTCTTTGCGCCCTTGGGCTATTATTTTCTCACCCACCCCCAGAGCTTTTTCGTGCGCATGGGACAGGTGGGCTTGCTGAGTCTTTGGGGAGATGGAAATGGGGGATGGTCTGCGCTCTGGCGGGCCATTTGCCAGACGGCGGGCATGTTCAGCTTCCGGGGGACGGACAACTGGCGCTTCAACATCGCCCATCGGCCCGTCTTTGGTGTGATTATCTCGTTTTTCTTCTACATTGGCCTGCTGCTGAGCGTGCATCAAATCCTCCGTGGGCGCGAGCGATGGTCACGGGCGGCGCATTTTCTCTCCCTCGTTACCCTGGTGGTGATGCTCTTGCCCACCACTCTCGCTCTGGACGAAGTGCCCCATTACCTGCGGGCAGTGGGCATTATGCCCCTGCTGTTCGTCTTCCCCGCCTGGGGCCTGGTGGGCCTCTTGGACAGGGTGCGGGAGCGGCTGTCATACTCGCCTCTCATCTGGCCTGGGACGCTGGCCTTGTTGCTTGTCGGCGGTGGAATTCTGACCTTTTGGTATTATTTTGTGGATTGGGCCGGTGAGCCTTACGTCTATTACCTCAACGACGGCGATGTGGCTGATGCGGCTCGCTATCTCAATCGGTGGGAGATGGGGCAGCAGGATATTTTCGTCTCGTCTATTCACTATCAACATCCCACGGTTGCCCTTTTGACCCCCCATTATGCTCGTATTCGCTGGCTGGTCGGTGGTGATACCGTGGTCTTCCCTGGGGGCGCGGAGCGGGAGGTTCTCTATGTGTTTCCTCACCAGAGCCCCCTCGACCCGTCTCTCCTGAAGCGGTTTTTCCCCGCGCCGGCGTTGCTGGTGGAAGGGCAGGGGGCGATGGGCCAGCCCGCTTTCACGGCTTATCTTTTCTCTCCAGAGGAGCTGCCTCAACCGATGCCTCAGCATCCTCACAGGGTGAATCTGGGTAATACTCTGGAACTCCTGGGATATGATCTGAGCAGCCCGGTTCCCTCCGGTGAGGCGGTGGACTTCACCCTGTACTGGCGGGTGTTGCAAGCGACGCCCACGGGCGACTGGAGCATGTTTGTCTGGTTGCGTGATGAGTGGGGGTTCCAGTGGGGCCGGGATGATTTCTTCGATTACCCCTCGGCGCAATGGCGTCCTGGCGATGTGATGGTGAGCCACAAGCGAGTTGAAGTGGAAGCGGGAACTCCTCCGGGGGAGTATTGGCTGGCGGTGGGTGTGTATTCTTCTTCTCTGGACGCTCCTTTGCCGCCCCTGGACGAGGAGGGTCGTGTGGCAGGGGATACGATTGTCCTGGGGCCTCTGCAGGTGACGCGCGCGACGCAGCCGGTGGCGCGGACGGAGTTGGATATTCAAGAAAGTCGGGAGGAGGTTCTGGGAGAAGCTCTTGTCTTTCTGGGATATGACTGGCCCCGGCGCGAGGTACGATCTGGGGAGAAGTTCTATCCGGTGCTGTACTGGCAGGCCCGCCGGGATGTGGCAGAGGACTACGAGGTCACAATTCGGCTGCGGGGACAAGATGGCGCGGAATGGCTTCTGTGGCAGGGGGCGCCGGTGCAGGGAACATATCCCACGGGGCAGTGGACGGAGGGCGAGATCGTGAAAGATCGCTATGCTCTGCTCATTGACCCCGGCATTCCTCCCGGTGAGTATGAGATTGAACTGCAGGTGGGCGTTGACGGGGGACAGCCGCTGACCACGGGAACGGGGGCGACGGTGCTGTCGCTGGGAAGCTTGCAAGTGGAAGTGGTGGAGCGGCAGTTTGTGGTGCCGGAGATGGCATACCCTTTGTACGTTAATCTGGGGGACCAGGTGGAGTTGTTGGGGTACGACCTGGAGAGTAAAACTGTTCAAGCGGGCGATGGCCTGCGCTTGCGGCTTTACTGGCGAGCTTTGACGGAGATGGCGGAGAGTTACACGGTGTTTACTCACCTGCTGGACGGAGCGGGCCAGGTGTGGGGCCAGAAGGACAGCCCACCACTGGGAGGGCAGTATCCGACCGCCCTCTGGATGGCTGGCGAGGTGGTGAGCGACGAATACCTCATCCCCGTCAAGGACGACGCGCCGGCGGGTGAGTACGCTATCGAGGTGGGGATGTATCGGCTGGAGACGGGAGAGCGGCTGCCCATCCTGGACGAGACGGGCCAGGTGGTGGGAGATCACGTGCTATTGGGGCCTGTGACCGTCGAGTCTGCCCGGCCCTAGGGGGTCAGCCGATGTAGCTGGTGCTTTCGTTCGGCCCGAGCGTTCGTCTGAGCCTTCGGCGTGAGCTCAGGCGAACGCTCACGCCGAAGGCTCAGGGCTGAGCAGCTCAAGCCCGCTTCCAAGCGGGCTATTGAGCTTTCCAGGCAACTTTCAGGGCGCTGCAAGCGCCCTTCCGCCGCTCAGCCTGGGGCTTCGAGTCCCAGGCGAGGCCAGAGGCGATAACCCAATTATTTTCTGAAAGTTCATTAACTCCGCGAGAGCGGAGGGGGTTAGCCGATGCGGTCGATAGGGATGGTGTAGATGACGAGTCATCCCTCCGTTTCATCCGTTCCATCCGCTGACCTCTACCGCTGGACAAATCCCTTTTGCAGAGCGATAGACACAGCGTGGGTGCGGTTGACAGCGCCTAACTTATCGCGGATATTGGATACATGCTTCTTGACGGTGCTCTCCGCCAGATAGAGCTTTTCCCCGATTTCCCGGTCGCTGAGGCCCTCGACCAGGAGGGCCAGGACTTCCAGCTCCCTTTCGCTCAGCAGATCGCTGGGGTGCTCATTCTCCGTTGGTGCGGCGGGGAATGCGGGTAAGCGATGCACGCTGCGGATGACACTGACCAGTTCTTCGACGGTAAAGCCTTTGGGCAGGGCTGCCTCTGCTCCTGCTCTACGTGCTTTCTCGATCAAATCGTCATAAGCGGTAATGGCCACCACTTTGGTTTGAGGCATGGCTTGCTTCAATTGTTCCAGGGCGGCTATCCCTGCGCTCTCATCTTGGAACCAGAGCAAGTCCAAGAGGATAATATCCGGTTGAAAGTCCTGTGCTTTTCCCAGCACTTCCTGGGCCACAGTCGCCTCACCGATGATGATCATGTCGTCATGAGGTTCCAGCACCTTTTTCAACCCTTCGCGCATGACCACTTGATCGTCGGCGATTAGAATGCGGATAGGCTCCGTTGCGTTCCGTATCATAATTCCCCCCGAGTATCTTTACCTCAATAGTCATCGCCCTGTAGGGGCCGATGACCGCCTCTGATAGCTTGCAAAAGCTCTTCCCCGGAAAAACCTTTCAACAGGGCCGCGTCGGCGCCTGCCTTTAGTGCCTCGGGTATCAGGTGATCGTAGACGCTGATGGCGATCACCCGCATGGCCGGATAGCGTTGCTTAAGCTCGGTGGTGGCCGTGATCCCCGCCCTTTCATCGTCTTCCCATTTCAGATCCATCAGCACTACGTCGGGCTGGCGTTGGCGCACTTCATCCAGCACCAACTCAATCTGTCCCACCTGACCGACCACGAGGATGTCCTCGGCGGAGTTGAGTACTTTGGCTATGCCTTGACGTTCTGTCAGATGGTCGTCCGCTATCAATACCCTTATCACTTTATCCATTATACAATCTCCTGTTCATCTGCGCAATTCAAAGTCACGGCGGCCCGAATCCTGGTCCCTTTTCCTGGTTGGGAATCAATGTGCAGATCACCGCCTATGGATTCCGCCCACCAGAACATGCTCTTGAGGCCCAGTGCTTCTTCGCTGTGCAATGTCGTCTCGGCATCGAAGCCGACGCCGTTGTCCTCGATCCACAGCACGACTAGGTCGTCCTGACCGTCCAGCACGACCCGCGCCCGTCCCTCTTCCACCGTGTCCAGCCGTGCGTGGCGGACGATGTTGTGCAGGGCGACCTGTCCGATGCGTACCAGCGCGTACTCGACATCGGGGGGCAGGGAGCGCCCCAGAGCGTCGTCGAAGTGAATGCGCTGAAAGCGCATCATCTGCGCGTAATGTCGCAGCGCCGGTATGACACCTTCCCCTTTTTGGATGGGCAAGCGCAGGTTCTCTAACAGCCCGCGCAGGTCACGGTAGACGTGGCGTGACGACTCTAGAAGTTGCCTGATTCCCTCTTGAGCCTCGGTGTTTTTTCCCCTTTCCAGCTTAACTTTGACGCTTTCCGCTTCCAGCATCACCCCCGCATGTAAGATATTCATGGTGTCGTGCAGGTCCCCCTGCAGACGCTGCCGCTCTCTCTGCAGTATGTCATCTCGCAACTCGGCCATGCGTCGCACGCGCTGGATGTTGACCGCGGCGTGGTTGGCCAGAGTGGAGAGCAGGCCCTGATCAAACTCGGAAAAGGAGCCTCGTTCTTTGTGTTGCACCCGCAGCACTCCCACGATCTCGCCGGAGGGATCGCGCATCGGCACCAGCAGAAGGGTGCCGCAGGAGATATTGGGCAGGCTGAACAGGCATTCCCGGCAATAGCTTTCACTCCAGGAGGGATGTGCCCGGCATTCCTCCGGAGAGGCGAAGTTCAGGCTCTCGCCCGTGGCGGCTACATATGCGGCTAATCCCCCGCCTGGCTCAGCGCTGATGGGAGTCGCCTGGCTGGCGGATAGAACCTCGCTTTGCTGATTGGACGCCACCAGGACCAGGGCGTTTTTCTCCTTGTCTCGGACGTAGAGCGAGCATTCCGCCGCGCTGAGGAAGCGAGCGCCAGCGTGCACAATCATCTTGTACAGGCCCTCTAAGTCGGTGAGCTGAGCCATGCTGTCGCTTAAACCGGCCAGGTACTCCTGCAGACGGCCTTTCTGTTCCACGACTTGTTCCCACAGTCGTGCATTTTCAATGGCGATGGCGGCTTGCGTCGCACTGGCCGTGACCAGATTCAAGTGTTCCTGGGTGAACACGCCGGGCTGGGAGTGCTCCAGGAACAGGAGACCGTTCACCCGCTCGCGCCAGATGAGGGGCACGGCGATGACAGAGCGTGTCCTCTGCTGCTTCGGCGTCAGGATAAGCCAGCGGCTATCCTGGTGAGCATCTTTGATGATAATGCCCCGCTTGTGACTCAGAAGCCAGCCGGCTAATCCTTCCTTGAACACGCGGTCTATGACCGGGGCTGGCACTTCTCTGATAAGACCTCGCCGGATGCGGATGTGGGTCAGAGGGCTGCCGTCCTCGGCCAAGACGAAGATATTCCCATCCTCAGCGCCTACGCTGGAGATGGTCAGGCGCAGGATGGTCTCCATCACGCTGCGCAGGTCGAGTCTGGTGCTGAATTGGGTGGTGATGTTATACAGGGTTTCGACCCGCTCCCGGGCCTGGGCGGCGGCGCTGAGGAGCCGGGCGTTGTCCACGGCGACGGCCACCAGGCTGGCGATGGTGGAGAGCAGGTCTACGTCATCCTGTCCGAAGCCCTGCGGGTTTATTGACCCATCGGCCTGGAGGCGGTTTACCACCCTCAGCACGCCGAACGGCCCATCGTGCCCGTTCAACGGCACGGCGAGTAGATGCTTTACCTGTCCCGAAGGGAGGCGGGCCTGGTAACGGGCCAGATGCGATTGAATGACGTCGGCGCTTTTGTCCACCTCGTTTACGAGAACGGCCTCACCGCGTCGACTGTCATCGAGGGACAGGAGGGCGCGGCCGGTCAGTCCCTGACCGGGTTCGTAGCTTTCCTCTGGAAACCACTCGTTCTCCACTCCGGCGATGGCTTTGCGCACCAGGCGGCCCTTTTCCAGGAGAAAGAGGGAGGATATTTCGGCGTTCAATCGCTCGCGGGTGGTGTCTACTACCAGTTGGAACAGGGGATCAAGCTGGCTGACGCCGGTCAGGCGCTGACTGAGGATGTGGAGCACATCCAGCCAGCGGCGGCGCGCTTCGGCTTCGCGGGATACTTTGTGGTAGAGCTCAAAGTTGTGGACGCAGATGGCCAGGTTGTTGGCCAAAGCTTGCCCCAGGCGTTTTTCCTCCGGGGTAAAGCCTCGTGCTTGAGTGCGGTATAGGGATAGGGTGCCGATGGGTTTTGCACCGACCATCAAAGGGAAGCAGATGACCGAGTGCAGATTCAGCCGGGCCGCGTATTGGATGAAGTGAATAGCCCCACGTCCCCGGTGGCTGATTTGGCTGGCGGTTCGGACCTGGCGGCAGCGGAAAGCGTCCACCACCAGGCTCTCGTGATCCAACCTGAGGATGTGGGCCTCCTGGGCGTACTCCTGGGGCCATCCGTAGGCGTAGTGCAAGATCAATCCATCGTTACCGTGTTCATCCTGACCTACCAGGCGGAGGGAGGCTGCCGCACAGCCCAGAGTGTGCACCGTCTCGCTGATGATGCGCTCGATGCTGGCCGTTTCGTCGGCGGAGACGGCGGCCAGCGAGGCGGAGAACACCGTGCTCAGTTGTCGTCGCAGCGCCTCGGTACGCTCCCGCAACTCCGAGGTGAGCAAATCCACAGTCTGGTCCACGTTGTCGAAGTAATTGTGGAGCTCCCGCTGGAGGCTTTCGCGCGCGGAGAGGTTGCGGACGAAGAGGATGGCGCGCGCGGCGTCACCCTCGCCAGCGTCACCCGGAAGAGATGCGGCGCTGACCTGCACGCGGAAGCGCTGTCCGGCATGGTCGTGGAAGTGGGTGGTCAACGGGGTCTGGCTGTTGCCTCCTGGGGAGTTGGGGCGCAGGGGGCAATCGCCGCAGGGCGAATTGTGGCCGCGCAGGGATTCAAAGCAGTGGGTGTGGATAAGATCGGTGCCCGTCCACGCCAGGAGCCGGTCATCGGCAGCGATCACACTGTATTTACTGTCAATAATGAACCAACTATCAGAAATGTTTTCCGTATCGCTGATCAGTTGCTGTCGCGCCTCGCCCAGTTGATCCAGAGCTTCTCGGCGGCGGAACAGGCGCGTGGCCAAAGTGAGAGTGATCAGGAAAATGATCCCCGGCCACAGGGTCCAACCGACTTCCCCGCTTCGATTGGTCCAGATGGCGATGCCCAACAAAGCGACAATGAGAGCGATTACGACCAGGGCCGAGGTGACTATCAACAAGGTACGGCTGTACCGATGAGCTACCAGGGTTAGGGGTAGGAGGTAGAGGGCGATGAGCACGGAGTCGGGATCGCCGTTCAGGAGATAGAACAGGGAGAAGAAGACCAGGTCGGCGATAACTTGCAGTATTTTCACCCTCGGCGAGATGTATAAGTCGGGATGGAAAAGATGCAGGTAGCCCAGAAGTATCACATACCAGAAGAAGCAGACGCAGCTCCACTTTTGGGCTGCGACAATGGTGGGAGACGTGCTCTGACCGGCAGCCAGGCCGAAATGCACTGTCACACCGATGAGAATGGCGAAACGGAGATAGAATAAAGCGGTGAGGACTCCATGCTCGGTGTGAATGCCATACTGCAAGAACTGGTACACCTGAGTTCGCCTGATGAAGTTGGCTATCCGTTGCCAGTTGCGCTGCCAGGTGTTCACGCTTATATGCCTCCCGGCAAGCTGTTCAACAGGGCTTCTGCCTGGACCCTCGCCTGGGGAAAAGTCAGGAAGAGAATGGTGAAAAAGGTCCCGGCCAATACGCAATACACTCCAAAGGCGACCAGCGAGTGGCGTTCAAGCACATTGTTCATCAGGAAGCGGACAGCGAGCAGGCCGCCACCGGTGGCAGCAGCGATGCCCAGGGCTATCCCCAGCCACGTCTCGGTAGCAGGTGTGTACCGCATCGTCGGGGCGCGGAGGACGACACCGCCGGCGATGGTAGGCAGGGACAGCAAAAACGAGAGCTTCAAGGCTTCGAACCAGTTCATTTTGCGGATCAGGCCCATGCATAGAGTGAGCCCCAGCCGCGAGAGGCCGGGGAACACCGCCAAACCCTGGGCCAGACCGATCAGCAAATAGTCTCGCAGGCCAATCTCGGCCATGGTCTTGTGGCCCATCGTTCGCTGGCTGGTGGCGATGATCAGCAGCCCGTTGAGGAGGAGAAGCAAAGTGATGGCCCAGCTCTGTGAGCGGAAGGTCGCGCTCACGGCCTCTTGGAAGGTATAACCTATTACGCCGGTGACCGCAGTGCTACACAGGAGATACCAGGGTACCCGTGTGTCGCGCCGCCGGAGGGGATTTCTCGATTGGTCAGCACGGGGGAACAGAAGTATTTTCCAGGAGCGCAGGAAAGCTGCCAGCAGGTCCCGGACATCTTGCGCGAAATAGATGAGGATGGCGAGAAAAGTGCCCAGATGCAAGAATAGCGCCAGGTTCATGGACACGGTACCCAAATTGAACAGCGCATCGCTGAGCGCCAGGTGACCGGCGCTGCTAATGGGCAGCACTTCAGTGATTCCTTGGATGAAACCGAGAAATACGTATCGCGCCACCTCACGGTACATGAGTCGTTGCTTCTCCCTGGGTCGTGTTCGCACTAATATACGAGATAGCTCAGTTTCATTGTACCCTAGTTCGGATACTTTGTCATCCACCAGAGGGACCATCTGAAGGGATACGAAAGAACCGCCGAGGCAAAAAGTAAAGCCCCGCTGGTCACAACGGGGCTTTACGGAGGCGTGAGCAGGTTCTTTTATGATGCGGAAGGATCGTCGAGCGGTAGTGAAACGGTGAAAGTTGAGCCAACGCCAGCGGTGCTTTCGACGGTGATAGAACCTCCGTGATTATGGATGATGCGTTGGGAGACATATAGGCCCAGGCCGGTGCCGCTTTCACCTCTGGTGGTGAAAAAGGGTTGAAATATCTGTTCCATGTGCTCAGGTGGAATGCCCTGCCCGGTGTCACTGATGGAGATTTGCACCTGATCGCCTTCCTCACTGCTACGTACCAGAGCGGTGCGGATGGTCAAGGTCCCACCGTGGGGCATGGCCTGTAGAGCGTTCAGAAGTAAGTTGAGGAAAACCTGTTCCAACTGACTGGCTGAGCCCAGAATGAAGGGAACTTGTTTGTCGTACTCTTGCCTGACTTCAACGGTTTTCATCTGGAACTTGAGCAGATCTAGGGCCTGGTCGAGGAGGCGGTGAATGTCGCAGGGTGATATGGGCCCTATCTCTTGCCGGGAGAGGTCCAGCAAGCTGTGGGTCATGCGGCTGATACGCTGTGCCTGGGTGATGATAATGTCCAGGTCTTTGGCCATAGGCGAGTCGTCAGATACGGCTTTGCGCACTTGATAAGCGTAGCCTAAGATGCTGGTCAGGGGGTTTTTGATCTCGTGAGCGACGCAAGCAGCCAGTTGACCGACTGTGACCAACTTAGCCGAGTGCACGAGTTGTGCTTCCAGTTCGGCGATGCGCCTGGCGGCGTTATCTTGCACAGCGGATTTTCCTATTTGCGTTTTGGCCGAATAATTCGGACAATACATGCTGCCCTCCCAGCAGCAGCGATTGCGCAGTTGGAACGAACCTGCATGACACCGGGCGAGCACGATATTAAGGTGACGGGTCAATGCTTCTCTCTTGACTGGCTATTGGTTAAGCCGTAGAGTACCTCACCGTGGCAGGCATGGTCGGGATGTAGGCCGGTGTTGTTCGCTGCCCTTGATAATCTTCGGCATCGAGGCGATGATGCCGTTGTCTCATCCATTCATCCAATTGTTGAGCGAACTCGCTCAGAGTAGTTGCGTGGATGGCAGCCACTGCTTCTACTTCTTCCGTGCCCAATCCAAAGCGCCGCGCAGTCGCACGGGGATTGGTCAACAGTAGCGTGCCAAAGCTCTTGTCGGTGATGGCTGTACCGATAAGTTTATTCAGTGTATAGTCTAACATGTTAGTCTCCTCAATTCCCTGCTGATGAGATGGTTGTGTTAATCTGGAACTTCTTGGGCCGCAAAGCTTATGACGGTGCTTCCCGAAAACCCCTGATCTTGCCCAGTAATGAGCGAGGCGGGGAACAAGGAGCCAACGGCCTCTAGAGAAAAAAAGACGCTGCTCTCATCCGCCACCTAGTGGATGAATAGGGCGTTGCGTGACGAAGCAAGCAGCATCTGTCCCCCTCCAGGGGGCACATTGGGAGTGGCCTCGGTCCCCCCTGTACCAGGCCTCTAGTTATTTGGGTGACGGCGATGACGGCGTTGATGAGTACGATGAAGGTCAATCTTACGGGTTTGCGTGCGGTGCCCCACCAGCTAGAACGACAGCAACCAGGGCGAGCAGCACGTACAGCACCCGCAGTGACCGGACGTTGGCATACTTGTTGTAAAGGTACTTGATCTCTTTCATCGGTACTTCCTCCCTGTGAATTTATGTTTCAAAATAACTGCCAATATTATACCATGCAGGATTTACTAAATATTTACTAGACATAATGCAAAAAGCAGGCTACACGGTATCTAGAGCAGGGCTGTTGCAGTAGTCATCCTGAGCGGAGTGAGTCCCGAAGCGGCAGCGGAGGGACGAACGTAGTCGAAGGATG
>JACIWR010000059.1 GCA_014360845.1 Anaerolineae bacterium | reverse complement strand
CTGGATGTTGACTTAAGAACTCTTCTCCACCGTGGCTCAAGAAGAGGAGCAAAGCTTCCTCGCTATCCACTTGCCACTGCGAAACCTCGACAAAAGTGAGTTCCGCGCGCACCGGGCGCGCGACGGCGGCTTCCGCCAGGGCTTGCTCGCCCTGCACCGGCAAGAGATAAAGCTGTGAAGTGGAAGGGGAGAAGA
Source organism: Anaerolineae bacterium (assembly GCA_014360845.1). Lineage (GTDB taxonomy): Bacteria > Chloroflexota > Anaerolineae > JACIWR01 > JACIWR01 > JACIWR01. Next base: position 14,799 of record JACIWR010000059.1, on the reverse strand, counting down.
ACTGGAACGACCAGGTCTGTCCCCCACCCACAACACCGGGTTTCTCCCGTCGGAAGGAAGCCCTGGCTCCCACCAGTTGAGCATCGGCCTGCCAGCTTTGAGCCAGAGCTACAGCCTGGGCGTAAGCTTGCCGAGCGCTGACCCGCTGCACCCCCGGATCAGGATAGGTGATGTATGATTTCCGCGTCGTGAACGAACCCTTGCGGGCGAGAAACAATCCGCCCAGGGCCACATATACCCCGACCACGAGCAGGCTTAATATCACGATAACGACTACCTGGGTCTTGCGACTCATCTTTCCTCCCCAACCGCGCTTTAGCGGAGAAAAAGGGATTTTACTCTTGCCAATCTTTCAGCATCAACGGTAAGAACATTTCATGATGCCGGCTAGATTCAGGCACACTCTCATACCAGTTCTTCAGCATCAACGGTAAAAACATATCATACCGACTAACTTCAACCACAACCTCGAGCTGGTATTCCAGCTTCCAGGTGGAAGTATCGTATTGAGTAGTATCATAACTGGCCCACAGGTAACCGCCGGAAAAGTTCTCCGGAATCTGGAAGCGATTCATGACCCACTCATTTTGACCTGAAAGCACACCGTCCACGAAGAAATCAGGCACACCCTCCAGGTAGAAATCTAAATTCTGCCCCAGGATCGGATAGTCGTTGTCGAAGCTGTGCACACTAACCTCCGCCCCTGCCCAGCCCGCCGGTACGTAACTCAAAGTCCATGTAAATGCGGAACTGGTGTTCGCATTCAACGGTACATAGCCCAGAGCTGTAATCACCACCCCTCCCGCATCATGATGGTCCAGTCCCTCGCGCAGCAGATAGACATTGCGCTGGTTCACCTCTTGAGGCACGGGATAGGTGCTCACCGGCCCCGCCCACAGGTCGAATCCGTTCTCGCTGGAACCGGCGGTGGGCTCTACCTCCAGGAAAAAGCTTCGAGACCCATCTTCGGCGACGGCCACGTCTGGGTAGTCACTCAACTGGAAACGAAAGCCCTCCGGTGTCACCCATTGCAAATCGGTGTCGGCATCGCCGTCTTCCCCGCCCTTCGTGTACGAGGCGATATCGTGCCGGGTGTTACTTATATCCAGGTAGTACAGAGTGTAACGGGTAGTGGTGTTAACCGCCGGCACATACGAGTCGGGCCTCCCGAACCGTTCGCGGTTCTCATCCATGCGCAGGAACCAGTAGGGATTACAAGGCTCACCGGTTTGAGGATTCTCGCAAGGGTCCTGAGTAGGCACCAGACATCCATCCCGCCTATCCGAACAATGGGTAGAGACCCTACGCAAGCGTTTCTCCCCTGTCAGCACATATTCGACCTCTACACGATCATCGCCGGGGTCGGGGGCATTGTAACAATCCGGGTCCAGAATCTCCACCTGGATTTCGGGACTCGCATAATCGGATGGTACCCGAATGCGGAAAGTGTATTTCCCCTCTAGCTCATCCCAGTACGGGTTTGGCGTGTAGCTACTATTACTATACAAGGGCACGAAGGCATCCCCATACGAAGTCCAGTTATCGGGTCCGAAAACCGAGAGGTTGACCACGCCTTCTACCCCTGCTCCACCAGTCTGGCTCACGAGCACATCCATCGGGCCGGCCACCGTCACAGTTATAGCGGTTTTGGCATCGGATGCGGCGTTTGCCACGCTGGGGGCGCTGTTCATCTGCAAATATCCTGTAGACATCATATGGATAGTACCCTGATCCACCAGACCTGCGAGGTTGGAACTTACACCAGCGCCCTGGGCATCCCGCGCCGAGATGGCACGCAAGCCCAGCCCCAAACCCAGTAAAGTCATAAGCACGAGTACAACGTGGGCCGTGATGGTAACATTCTGACCGCTCTCGGAACGGAGACCTTCTAGCATCTTACATCTCGCAGGAAGTGTCTCACGGGTTTCTACGCTACCAATTCTTCATGATCAACGGCAGGAACACTCCGTATTGACTGTGGGAGTAGACCGCTTCGAAGTTATCAATCCACAGCACATGCACAATTCCGTTATCCGCCAGCACAACCGCCGGCCCATATGAGATGCTGGAAGTTGACGAGACGTTGATCCGCTCCGTCCATGCAGTGTCATCGGCGATGTTCATCGTCTCAGTGAAATGGATATCCTCCACGCTACCTTCCGTCGGGCGACCGTTCCAGACAATGATTACCCGTCCTGCACCCGTGGCCGCGATGCGAGGTGCAACGTAGGTGGGTGAGATATCTCCCACCCCAACGTTGCTGTCGGGCAACAGCTTCGGTGTGGGCCAGGTTCCTCCACTGGCCGACTTAGTGCTGTAGTACACGTTCTGGTTAGTTTTGTTCCCCACCGTCTGTCCCCAAGTTACATACAGTTGGCTGTCAGAGATGGCGATGGACGGCCGGTGACAGTTAGTGGACTGAGATACATCGTTCGGCGTTGACCATGAGACACTGCCGCTGCCAAAAGTCCCAACCACGTGGTAAATCCTAGCGTACAGCGCCGAGTTCCATTCCCACACTATGTGCAGTTCGTTGCCATCTTGGCCAATCGCCAGATCCGGGTAAGATGAATGCTTATCGGAATGGTAAATTTCCTCCGCTGTTTGCCAGTTATCACCAGCATCGGTAGAAAATGCATGGACAATCTGATTAATGCCCTCCCCATCTTTGTTAAACCATACTAAGTGCACTCTTGATCCGGTGACCTGGATAACGGGTGCACCCGCGGCCCCCTCGGTCGTGGAAAAACCTACAGGAGGATTGATGTTGATGGCGGATGTCCACGACCAAGTATCGCCGCTCTTGATCCCTCGGCGGTAGCGCACCTTGCTACCGGTGCTGTTTAAATAAACAACGTGTAACCGATTAGTGGAATCAACAGCCAGTGATGGGACTCCACGCTGACCACTTTCTATTGTACGAGGGCTAGACCACACCCATTCCCCATCCCTGAAGGCTGCTGAAGCGTGATAGACGTTGACATTCTCGCCACTGCTCTCCTCAGACCATACAGCATACAGGGTACCGTCTCCTGCCAGGGCTAAATCCACGCCTCTTACATTATTAAGGTCGCTAACCGAGACTGTCTCCGGGTTCGTCCAAGTCATCCCCGAGGCCAAGGCTGGCGCTGCCAGGAGGATAAGTATCGAAAGCGCTCCTACTCCCGACAACAACCCTCGACGCCACCACCGCTCGTCTGGCATTATCTCCTCCCCTCAAAATCAGAGTTGTAATCTCTTCCATCGGCTCAATCCGCCGACCACTACCATCACTCCAGGATCAAAACCACTTCCGTGGTCTCTTGCCCAGCCACAACCTCCACGCCTGACACCATATCGTAGTACAGCAAGCCATCAACCACGATCTCGCCCCACACATTATACGTCCCCGGCGCGACACCATCAAAGCGATAAGTGCCATCGTCGTCATCCGAGATGGTCTCGGCCACGGTGCTCCCGCCCTGCATCAGAATGACCGTCGCCCGGCCGATGGGCACCAGATCAATACTGTCCCAAAGCATCGTCACCCCGCTGATAGAGCCGGCACTGGGCGGCGTGGGGGTATCTGTGGGGGTGGGAGGGGGCAGCTCGCCCCCGCTACTGACCGGCACCTCAAGAGGTCCGGCGACGTTGTTGTCCTCGCGGGACTCCATGATCTGTTCGTAGCTATCCACCCAGGCATATATCTGATGGTAGTCGGGCTCAAGGAAGCCCAAATCATGAGGGATGGTGAGGGTAATGCTTTGCCCCGCGCCCAGATATGAGACTCCACGCCACTGGAAGCTGCCCACGCCGCGCAGGGTGTCCAGGGTGGGGGTAATGGTGTCCCGAGTATCGTACAAGTCCACCCAGAACAGGTTACCGGCTGCCATCTCGCCCTGGTTAGCCACTACCACGGTGAAGGTAATCGGGTCGGTGACCGAGATGACCCCCGTGGGTTCCGCACTGAAGTGAGTGATGACCAGGTCCGGCGGAGCCGTGGTAGGAGTAGGTGTCGGTGTGGGTGGCGCCACCTGGGTGATGCCAATGGCCTGCACCAGGGCGTTGCGATCGGTGCCCCCCTGGTTGCCCAGGAAGCGAATGTTGAGTTGTCCATCGGAGACGTTGACTGTGAAGTTCTGATAACCAGCCCGACATCTTCCAAAAGTGGCCGCGATGTCAAAGTTGTCCAGCACCCGGACACCTTCTATGAATACATCAAAGTATCGCCGCCCCGGGTTGTTCCAGCCCTCGGCGAAACCCAGCACGATTTCGTAAGTGCCATCCGGCACGTTGTCAAAGGTGTAGCTGAAATCCCGGCCGTAGCGCCGGCACCTGAAGAGGTCATTTCCCGCGTCAGGTAGCAAATCGCCATTAAGGTCGCGGAACCAATCCTGCCCCGGGCAACTGGGTCTTGAGTCTCCAGTGGTTCCACCGGTGGACCCCCAACTTCCAGAGCTATAGGCCTGGTCTGCTTCCCAGGTCACCCCCAGCCAGTCAATGTCGCCACATCGCCCCGATCCGGTACCCACGTTCACGTATTGCTCGTATTCGGGCACAAAAGTAGGGGTAGAGGTGGGAGTGAAAGTCAATGTCGGCGTCGGTGTATCGCCCTGCACCAGGGCAGTATCCTGGTGACCATAGCCCTGCACCACGATGGTGTGTCCGGCCACCAGTCCTTCGGGAGCGACGCCGCTCAGGTCAAAGGTGAAAGTGCCATCAGCTCTGATCACGGTGCTGGCCGTTACGCTGGCATCGTTAATGTCCCGTAATGTGATTCTCTGCCCCGGCTCCCCCACACCGGTGACCACTGTGTCGCCAGCGTTCACCGGCTCATCAATGGACAACGGCTCAGGGGTGGGGGTGAAAGTCGGCGTGTAAGTAGGTGTCGGCGTCTCGGTGGGAGTCGCCGTCTCGGTCGGCGTCGGTGTGAAAGTAGGCGTAGGCCCCGAGGTGGGGATAGGTGGCAGGGTCGGAGGCAGCACACCGCCGTGGGATTGCCCAGTCAGCCCGAAACCCTCGTTGATCATCTCCGCCCGGCCAGTGAGCGTTACATCGGGCGTTATGCTGGAGAGCAGAGGGGTGATGATCTCCAGATTATAACGTACATCTACCACAACCCGCTCGCCAGGCCCACCAGGATTATCTATATCCGGCTCACCGTCTTCATCGTCGTCCGGCCCCCACACACAAATGATTAACGTCCTCGGTTCATCACGCCCATACCGACAGGAGTCAGCGTCATAGTACACGTGCTGGCGATCCAGCCCCCTTGTCTCCTGGTAGGCCACGTCCTTGATGGAAGCCACCCGGTCCGGTTCGCCCGTCCATCCCGGCAAGGACATCTCGGCTTCCGTCTTTGTTTGACCGGTAACAGCATAGCGCACCGCCATACGCGCCGCGTTCTGAACAGTGACATAAGCATGAAAAACTCGCCCGGTCTCGATGAGTAAGAAGGTGATCATCAGGAGCACCGGCAGAACAAGGGCGAATTCCAGCAGACCCTGACCCTTTTGCCTGTGAGAAAACCTCATTGCCATACTCCTCATATGCGGCAGAGTCGCACGACGCAGCTATCACTCCTCGGTTGCAGCGTTGCCTGAACGTAGTTATATTTATTATAACCCTGTGCACCGAGAAGTGAAATAGGATAATGGTACTAAACTACCGAATCTCAACGTTCAGTTCCAAAACTGGAACCATGCCCCTTCTATGAAGCAAAAGTCCATTGCACAAACGCCTGATCCCGCAGGGTGAAGCCCATGCCCACGATGCCAGCAGCAAGACGCTTGACCCGGCGCCGCCGACCATTGACGCGAGCACTGAGCAGACGATAACCCGCCGGCACGGCAAAGAGCAACTGGCCGTATTGCTGCCCTGCTTTTTCCAGTTGCAGTGTGAGGGTGCACCCCTCTTCCCACGTTCCTTGCCAATGAGCAGAGGCTATCTCCACCGCCCCCTGGGCAATGTGGAAAGTAGAGGTCAGCAGTTCTGGTCGGTCGGAGACGGGCTTGAGCAGGAGCAACACAGTCTCGTGGGGTTGATGTCGCTCGATGGTCAGGCTGCCCTCCACCGGGCCCAGGTAGCGTCGTCGCCAGTAGTGGTAAGCGTGATAGCGGCCCGCCGGTAAACCCAATGCGTCCAACTCCAGGGTAGTGCTTACGGTGTGGTCCTCCCAGTTGATGCAAGCCACCACCACCCACTGACCCCATGGTCGCGAGATGGGAAGCATCAACAGACGCGGCATCTCGTGTTCGAAGAGGTCCAGCGTGCGAGCGGCCTGCCCCAGGGGAGGCAGAATCTGGCGCAGGTACTTGAGTCGCCCTGGTCGCAGGGTGACTAGGTTATCGCTGAGAAACGCCGCTCCGCCGGAGAGCCCGATCAAGGTAGTAGCAGTGCGCATCTCGTTGAGTTTGAGGTCCGATTCGTCATCGCGGGTGCGAATCAGCAGGCAGTCGGGGTCGTTGATCCACCAGTGATTGTGGACGAAGGAGCGGGTCATGACGTTGCGCAGAGCGTTCTCCATGGCCGGCATAGACAGGTCTTGCCAGAAGGGCTTCCAGTTGGGGGCCACGTCCGGCCCGATGCGCATTCCGTCCACCAGACCGAGACACGGTCCCAGAGGCGCGCCGCACCCCAGAAGGAAGGCATCCTCACCGATGGCCTGGCGAATGATGCTCACCCCCTGGCGCAGGGCTTGGGCGCGGGTCGTTTGCGGGTCATGCCGCCGCCCAGGGAGCGCTGCAGCAAAAAGGAAGTCTATTTTGAACAGCTCGTAGCCCCACTCCCGGCGCATGATGCGGAAGGTATCCGCCAGCCATTCCTGAACCTGGGGATGGGTGAGGTCGAGGGCGTAGATGGGACCACGGCCCATGTGTGTCCAGGCGATCAGGGGCTCGCCGGCCTCATCGCGCAGCAGCCAATCGGGGTGAGCAGTGACCAGGGGAGCTTCGGCCTCCACGCCAAAGGGAGCGGTCCAGATACCCGGTCGCCGTCCGCTGGCTCTGATCTGGCGGGCCAGGGCGGCCATGCCCTGGGGGAACTTGTCAGTGTCCACGTGCAACCAGTCGCCGATGGCCGCCTGGTAGCCGTCGTCTATGAGGACGTAATCCAGGGGCAGGTGCTGGCTTTCGATTCGTTGCAGGTTGTCCAGCACGTCGGTGGCGGTGTTTTCACCGTAGAAGTAGTACCAGGTGCACCAGCCAGTGGGAGAGTTATCCGCCGGTCGGGCATGCATGGTCTCGCCAACCCGGGCGGCATAGCTTTCCAACAGAGCCAGCGGATCGTCCCCGGCGGTCAGGGTAAGCCGTTCGGAGAAAAGGTGTTCCCCAGGTGGCAGGATGACCCCGTCGGCGTAGCAGATAGCGCGCAGATAAGTGAACTGCAACTGTTCATCCAGTTCCAGGCGCACCTCGGCCAATTGGTCGGCGAGGGTGATGAAGCCTATCAGGAGGCTCATCCCCTGGGCCAGCGGTGGGCGGGGGGCGATGACGGTAACCCATTCGCTGCTGATGCCCGACGCCGACGAATGAGGCTGATGCATGATGCGGTAGTTCTCATTTTGAGGGTCTACATAGGTGCCGTTATCAGCGTGGCGGGCAAAGGTGGGCGACCAGGACTGCCAGCCGTTTTGGTACACGCTCCAGTATCTGGTCGGTGCGCCCAGGGTGAGAGCACCATCTGCCGCGGAGAGGTCCAGGACGCGGAGAGTGTCTATGCGTACAGGCCGGTCGCCGATATTGGTCACCTCCAGCCACAGGTCCAGTCCCTGGTGAGGTCGCAGGCGCCAGTCCAGCCTGAGGTGCTCGTCCGCGCGGCTGAGCTCCACCTCCGCCTGCCCGATGCCGTAGGATACGCCCGGGCCGCGCAGGCTGAGCTGCCTGGATTCGTTAGCCTCCCGCAGACTTGGAGCCTGCGGGAGGCTTTTCACCACACGATAGCTCACGGCAGCGGTGGCCCCTCGCAAGACGGGAGCGGCCTCGAAAATCACGTCACACGCGCCGCTCTCCGGATGCAGGGTCAAGCGGTCGCGGATGTGGATTCCCTCGGCGGGGAACATGACCTCATTCTTCATCGGTCGTCTCTCCTTCAAGTGACTGTCACCTTACAGGTGACAGTCACTTGAGGCTAGAACCCCTCCACCTTGCTCAGGTCCACGATGCCGTGGGTCAGGGCAGCGATGCGCTGTAACAAGGCCAGGCGATTTTCGCGCAAGGCGCGGTCCTCGGCCATGACCAGCACGTCGTCGAAGAAGCGGTTGATGACCGGAATCATGGGCTGGAGCGCGGTAAACAGCTCATCCACGGTGCTCTGGGGCGTGACCTGCGCCCGCGCCTCCAGGTAGGCCTGATGCAGGGCGGTGGTCGCCGGTTCGACGAAACGCGTTGGATCGAGGGGAAATTCTTCCTCAAAGGTGCGCACGATGCGCACGCAGCGCGCGTAGGCGTTGAGCAGGTCCATCCAGTCGTCGCGCTCCACCCAGCGGGCCAGGTCGGCTACGGTCTGGGCAGCCAGATGCGGATCGTGGGCCCGCTCGGTCAGGACGGCATCCACCACATCGTAACGGTATCCCTGTTCCAGAAGCAAGCCCCGCAAACGTTGGGCGATGAAAGCCAGCACTTCCGCCTGGACCTCATCGCCGGCGGGGACGGGAAGTTGCGCGGCGGCCATGCTCACCGCCCGGCGCAGGTCCAGGGCGATGCCTCGCCCGACGAGGGTCTGTACCAGGCCCAAGGCCGCCCGTCGCAGGGCATAGGGATCAGCAGAACCGGTGGGCACCAGGCCGACGGCGAACAGCCCCACCAGGCTGTCCAGACGGTCCGCCAGCCCGATAACGAGGCCCGCTTTGCTGGCGGGCAAGGCATCACCGGCAAAGCGGGGCAGGTAATGCTCGAAGATGGCCTGGGCCACAGCCTCGTTCTCGCCGCCTATGCGCGCGTACTCGCGGCCCATGATCCCCTGCAAGCTGGTCAGTTCGACGACCATCTGAGTGGCCAGGTCGGCTTTGCACAGGTGCACGGCTCGCCGGGTGACGGACATCTCCTCTGCGGTGAGACCCAGCAGTTCCCCCAGTTCGGGAGCCAGCTTCTCCAGGCGGTGAGCCTTGTCCAGCACCGAGCCCAGTTTCTCCTGGAAGGTCAAGGTATCCAACCGAGGCAGGAAAGACTCCAGCGGCTGGCGGGTGTCGGCGCGGAAGAAGAAATCGGCGTCGGCGAAGCGGGCGGTGAGCACTTCTTCGTTGCCGTGGCGCACCACATCCAGGTGCTCGCTGCCACCGTTGCGCACAGCGATAAAGTAGGGGAGCAAGTTCCCCAACTCGTCCACCACGGGGAAGTAGCGCTGGTGCTTTTTCATGACGGTGATGAGCACATCGCGGGGCAGAGCCAGGTATTTCGGGTCGAATTCGCCGCGCAGGGCAGTGGGCTGCTCCACCAGGTTAGTGACCTCGTCCAAAAGGGCCGGATCGTCGGGGATAGTCCCCCCCACTTCTGCTGCCAGCCGTGCAATCTGTTCCCTGATGTTTTCGCGGCGTTGGGCCACATCCACCACGATGCCGTGAGTTTCCATGGTGGTCAGGTAATCCTCAGCGCGGGCGATGGTCAATTCTGGCGAGCGGAGGGGCCGCAGACCACGAGTGATGCGTCCGCTGCGCACGCCGGCATACTCGAAATCTATCACCGTCTCGCCCAGCAGGGCCACGATCCAGCGGATGGGACGTGAGAAGGATACACCGCTCTCGTTCCAACGCATGGAAAGCGGGAAGCGCAGACCGGCGATCAGGCGCGGCAGGTTTTCGGCGAGGACCACCGTGGCCGGCTGACCGGTCTCCACCTTGAGAGCCACGACGTATTGACCACCGTCCATCTCGCGCACTTCCAGGCTCTCCAGCGGCACTCCCTGAGCGCGGGCGAAACCCTCGGCGGCGCGGGTGGGCTTGCCCTCGGCGAAGCCGATCTTGGCCGGCGGCCCTTTGACCACCTGCTCTACATCGCTTTGACGCGGGGCTACATCTTCGACGAAGACCACCAGTCGCCGCGGTGTTCCCATGACCCGGATAGGCCCGTGCTCAAGTCGCAGCTCGTGAAGCAGATTGGGCGTCAATTCTTCCAACTGGGCGATGGCAGACGGGAGGTCGCCGGCCGGTAGCTCCTCGGTGCCGATTTCAAGTAGAAAGTTGGAAGGTTGGAGGGGTGGAAGGGTGGAAGGATGGAGGGATGGATGCAAACTTCCAACCTTCCGGTCTTCCTTGTCCAACCAGGGGAACCCCATCTCCTCCCGTTGCTGCACGTAGGCTTTGGCCACCTCCCGCGACAGATCGCGCATACGGGCGAAGTAGCGAGCCCGTTCGGTGACACCGACAGCGCCGCGCGCATCGAGGACGTTAAAGGTGTGCGAGCAACGCAGCACGTAATCGTGCGCGGGGATCACCAGACCGCGCTCCAGGGCGCTCCGCGCCTCGGCCTCGTACAGGTTGTACATTTCGACCAACCGCTCTACGTCGGCCTGCTCAAAATCGTAGATGCAGTGCTCAACTTCGCTGCGCAGCAGAATCTCACCGTAGGTGTGTGTGCCATCCCAATTTATCTCCCACACACTGCGCACACCCTGTAGCGGGATCATCAAGCGTTCCAGGCCGTAGGTAATCTCCACCGAGACCGGGTCCAGGGCGAAGCCGCCAGCCTGCTGGAAGTAGGTGAACTGGGTAATCTCTTGCCCGTCGCACCACACCTCCCAGCCCAAACCCCAGGCTCCCAGCGCCGGCGACTCCCAGTTGTCCTCCACAAAGCGGATGTCGTGCTCACGGCGATCGAGTCCCAAGGCTTCCAGGCTCTCCAGATAAAGCTCCTGGGGATTGCCCGGGTCTGGTTTGAGGATGACCTGGTACTGGTAGTGCAGTTGCATGCGGTTAGGATTCTCACCGTAGCGTCCATCATCAGGGCGATAGGAGGGCTCCACGTAGCCCACGTTCCACGGTTCCGGTCCCAGAACGCGCAGCACCGTGGCCGGGTTCATCGTCCCCGCCCCCACCTTCTCGCTGTACGGCTGCCAGATGAGACAACCGTGTTCGGCCCAGAAACGCTCCAGGCGCATGATGGCTTCTTGAAAGGTCAGTTGTTTACTCATGTTCCCCCTTCATCCGTGCTAGATTCTCCATCTGGCGGGCCAGATAGCGCTCCGTATCGACCTGCCCCTCTTCCACGCTGTATCGCTCTGTAGCCTTGCGTTGATTATCCACCAAGGCCGCTTCCATGTCTATGCCATACTGATAAGCCAGTTTGACCAAAAAGGTCACGCAATCGGCCAGCTCTTCTGCCAGACGCGCCCGCAAAAGCCGTGGATCGTCCGGCTGGCGGTCGTCGGGTGCGTGGTAGCCCTCGAGATAAAGCACCAGACGCGCCACCTCGCCCAGCTCTTCCAGAGCGTGCACACAGGTCTGGCTGGGCAGGACGCGGTCCCAACCTCGCGCGCGGTCGTATTCCTCCAGCCAGGTTTGATACTCAGCGATGTGCATTATTCCTCCAGGTATCCCTCGCGGCGCAGAAAGTCGTAGACGTACTCGATGAACAGTTCTAAATCTGACAGGCCATGTTGCAGAATCTCATACACGCGGTAGGGATCAATGGTCAGGTATTCATGAACAAGGATGTTACGGAAACGCGGTATCTTATAGATTCTCTCGGTGAAGTCGCGAGGTAGCACCCCCTGCTTACCCAAGGTGAGAATGACCTCGTCGTATTCGTCAGCCGGTTCGAGGTTCAAGCTCACGTGCAAGTGAGTGGTGACATCCATGACACACTGAGCGGCCAATTGCAAGTAACGGAGTATCCCCGCCCACAGCATCGGGTCGTCAGTCAATGCTTTTAACGTCCAACTCCGATAGGGACGCAGTTGGTCAATATAACCCCTGAGGGCTTGTAATCGCCTGATGACCGATTCTATGCGCACCATGTATCACCACCGAAAGTGGGCTAGCTGCCGGAGACGACGCCGTTCCTCGATCCACTCAGCCAGCCGCTGCTGTTGGAGCCTCCGCAGAGGTTTGGTGTCCACATAGCGGCGGAAGGCAGCCGTCTCGAAATCCACTCGCACACCCGGGTCCGGCTCGTAGATACGCCGCCCGTAGCGCACCGCCTCCCAGGCCAAAAGCGGCGAGGCCCGGTTGAGGATGACCACGTCCACGTCGTCGCGGTGGAAGAGCGAGGCCAAATCGCCAATGAGGTCAAGCTGCACATCGCTCCACCGCTCGCGGGGCACCTCCGGTCCCAGCAACACGGCGATATCCACGTCCGAAAGCGGCCCCGCCGTCCCCTCCGCCTGCGAGCCGAAAAGGTAAGCGAGAACCACCCCCCGCTGACGGAATATGCGATGCAATTCAGGAAGATACGGTTCGATTTCCACCTATGCCTCCAGGTGTATCTTCTCAATAATTTGGGGTAGGGGCAGGTCTTGCACCTGCCCGCCTGGGCGACCGCAAGGGTTCGCCCCTACATTTTGAGAAGATACTCCAGGTATCCCTCGCGGCGCAGGAAGTCGTGCACGTGGTCAATGAACGCTTCCAGATCATCCAGATTCTGGAGCGCCTCGTAAACTTTGAGCGGATCAATCGCCAGGTATTCGTGGATCAACACGTTACGGAAGCCAGCGATTCTGCTGAGTCGTTCAGCAAAGGATTGAGGCAGGATCTGCCCTTTGGCGAGCAAACGGATGGCCTCCGTATAATCCTGAGCGCGCCCCAGTCGCAATCCCGCTACCAGATGGCTGCTGACATCCATGACGCACTGGGCAGCCAGAGTGAGGCCGCGCTGCACTGCCCAGTAGTCACGGTAATTCTCATCGGCCAGCAGTTGCTCAGGCGATTGCGATTGAAAAGGGCGCAGCTTGTCCACGTATTCCTGGAGGGCGTCCAGACGTTCCAGGATGACGCCAGTATCAATCATGTCTTTGCCTCCCCCTGCGTTGCCATCACCTGCTGGCCTTTCTGCCGCTGCCTCGCGCGCCGGCCCAGATAAGTCCAGCGCAGCCGCCGCAATGGTTCAGTATCCACGTAACGGCGCAGCGCTTCTACCTCGAAACGCGTCCGCGCCAGCGGATCTGGCTCGTAAACCACTTGTCCCCGCGTCGTTACACGGTGGGCCAGCAGCGGCGAGGCCCGGTTGAGGATGACCACGTCCACGTCGTCGCGGTGGAAGAGCGAGGCCAAATCGCCAATGAGGTCAAGCTGCACATCGCTCCACCGCTCGCGAGACACCTCCGGCCCCAGCAACACAGCGATGTCCACGTCCGAAAGTGGCCCCGCCGTCCCCTCCGCCTGCGAGCCGAAAAGGTAAGCGAGAACCACCCCGCGCCGGGCCAAGAGTTCATGCAACTGCGGGAGATAAGCTTCAATCTCCACCTTGCTTGCCCCCCAGTGGCTGCTGCCGCAACAGACGCAAAAACGACACTGATTTCAAATTCCGTTCCAGAATATAGGTGATGTAGTGCTGCATCATCGTCTCCAACTCACGATGGAGTCCGGTGCTAATGCGCAACCGGGTACACGTATCGTAATCGTGAGTCTGGAGGAAGCGCAACACCTTCAAGGCATTGAGGGAGAGGGGCTTCATGACTCTGCTTTCCTGAGCACTCTGACCGCAACGCGGGCACACCACCCCGCCCCGATCCGGATCCAGGAAATTCGCCACCGGCTCGATCGCAGCCTGACAATTGACACAATGGAAAAGCTGCGGTTGGTAACCGACCAGAGCCAGCAAGCGCAGTTCGTAGAAACGAGCGGTCAGAGCCAGGTCACTGCTGTCCTCCAGCCAATGAAGCACGGCCAGCAGCAAGTCGAACAGGGGCTGGTTCTCAATTCCCTCCTCGACGAAGCGATCCAGCAACTCCGCCACGTAGCAAGCATAAGTCAGGCGCAGCAAATCCTCTCGCAAAGGGCGAAAAGCGTGGAGGGTCTCCGCCTGAGTGACGATGTCCAGGTTGCGGCCCCTGGCGATGAGCAGGAGCGCATGAGTGAACAGTTCTACATGTCCGCTCTTGCGGCTGGTCGGCTTGCGCACGCCTTTGGCGATGACGCGAATCTTGCCCAGTTCGGGGGTGTATATAGTGAGCAGGCGATCCGCCTCCCCAAAATCCGAGCGCTTGAGGACCACGGCCTCGGTGCGATATAATCGCTCTCTACCCACAGCTATCCACCGCGCACGGTGTTATACTTATACGGGCGCGCCCAGTTCTTGGCCATTTTGTCCTCGTAAAGCTGCTGGGCGTCCAGACCCAAAGCCGAAAGCAGATGGAGGATGCGGATGATGGCATCAATGAGTTCGGTGCCGACCTCTTCGTAGGATCCGCCTTTTTTGTAGCAATCGGTGGCCTCAGAAATCTCGCTGTGGATCAGGGCCAACATCTCCCAAATGCGCTCCTCGCTGGCGGAAAAGCCCTTCGCATCGCACAGAGCACGGACCTCTGCCATTTGCACGTTCAACCCGACCGGATCCATCTTAGCCAGCACCTCCCTTTAGGAGTAATTATACCATTGCCCCTATAAGGAAGCAAACGGGTATAAGAAGGCGGTGCGTCAGTTTCGGGGCGAGTTTGCGCTCCTCGCCCCAGAAAAGGGGTCTGCTGTGCACAGAAATCAAAGCCGTGGTATAATTCAGGAAGGCAGCATAGATCGCTGGCCCCGACCTCGGCAGTTCCATCGCCCGCCAACACCAAGTCAGGAGGTGACTACTCAGGCTAGCAGGCGCACTGTCCTCCCCAGGCTCGTAGCCCCCGTCCCGGGGGCGTCTCGGCTGAGAAAACCGCGCAAAAGACAGCGTCTTGCCGCAT
>JACIWR010000058.1 GCA_014360845.1 Anaerolineae bacterium | reverse complement strand
TCAAGGATGGTTTTCACCGTGTCGTCAACAACTTGTAAACGCAAAGGCGCGGAGGCGCAAAGGAAACTATAAATGCTCTGCGTCTCTGCACCCTTGCGTCTCTGCGTTTCGGAGATTAACGCAGAGCCGCAGAGCCGCGGAGGCGCAAAGGAAACTATAAATGCTCTGCGTCTTTGCACCTTTGCGTCTCTGCGTTGAAAAAGGAGCACCATGACCCGCCTCAGTGAAAAGCGCGACGTGCAGGATGCCCTGGTCAACTACCTCATCGGCATCGGCTGGGAGTACCTGTCGCCCGATGAGTGTCTCCAGGCCCGTGGGAACGACCCACGCGAGCCGTTCTTGGTCCCCCTGGCCCGTGAACAACTGGTTGCCCTCAACGCTTCGACTTCGCTCAGCGCCGGCCCCGGCCTGGTCACCCCCGACAACGTGGACGACGTGCTGCGCCGGCTGCGCGGCGTGCACCCCAGCATCGGCGGCAACGAGGACTTCCTGCACTACCTGCGCGGCCACCGCACCGTCTACAGCGAGAGCGAGAAGCGGGAGCGCAACCTGACCCTGATTGACTACGATCACCCCGAACGCAACCGCTTCACCTTCACCCAGGAATTCGTCTTCGAGGACCGCGACCGGCGGCGGGTGGATTTGCTGCTCTTTGTCAACGGCTTCCCTGTGGCCCTCATCGAGAACAAAAGCCCCACCGTACCCGAAGCAGAGTTAGAGGCTTTTGACCAGGTGCAGCGCCTCTACACCGAGCGCATCCCCGAACTGCTCAAGTTTGTCCAGCTTTTCGCCGCCTGCGACCTGCGGGTGCACTACGGCGCTACCTGGAACGACGACCTCAAAGCCTTCTACCGCTGGAAGGTGGAGGGGAAGGACTACGGCCTGGAGGCGTTGAGCAAGGCCCTCTTTGCGCGGGAGCATCTGCTGCGTCTCCTGCGCGACTACATCATCTTCTTCCGCGCCGATGACCAAACCCACAAATTCGTCCTGCGCCCCCACCAGATGCGGGCCGTAGAGCGCATCGTGCAGCGGGTGGAGAGGGGGCAAGCCGACACCGGCCTCATCTGGCACACCCAGGGCTCCGGCAAGACGCTGACCATGATCGTCGCCGCCCATAAGCTGCGGCGGCTTCCATCGCTGGAGAACCCCACCCTGCTGGTGGTGGTGGATCGGCGCGAGCTGGAGACGCAGATGGTGCAGAACCTGGAGGCCTTCGGCTTCCCGGCGGTGAAACGGGCCGAGAGCAAGCGTCACCTGCGGGACCTGCTGAGATCGGACTACCGTGGCCTGATCGTCACCCTCATTCACAAATTCGACCGCAGCCCCAGGAACCTGAGCACCCGCCGCAACGTGGTGGTGCTCATAGACGAGGCCCACCGCTCCCAGGAGGGCGACCTGGCGACTTACATGCGCGCCGCCCTGCCCCACGCCTTCTACTTCGGCTTCACCGGCACGCCGGTGGACAAGGGCATCGTCGGGCGGGGCACCTTCGAGACCTTCGGTCGGGCCGATCCCGGCGGCTACCTGGACAAGTACGGCATTGACGAGTCCATCGCGGACGGGACCACCGTGCCCCTCTATTACACCCTGGCCCCCACCGAGTTGCGGGTGGACCGCGAGACCCTGGAAGAGGAGTTCTTCCGTGTGGTGGAGGAGATGGGTATCGCCTCCCTCGAGGAACTGAACCGCCTTTTGGACAAGGCCGACAAGCTGAAGGCAGTGCTCAAAGCGCCTGAGCGGGTGGAGCAGATCGCGGCCCACATCGCCCGGCACTATCGGGAGAACGTCGAGCCCCTGGGCTTCAAAGCCTTCGTCGTCGCCGTGGACCGGGAGGCCTGCGCCCTGTACAAAGAAGCGCTGGACCGTTACCTGCCGGAAGAGTACAGTCGGGTGGTCTACACGCCCTATCACAAAGACCGGGCCCTGCTGCGGCGCTATCATCTGGACGAAGCCGGGGAGAAGCGGGTGCGCAAGGCCTTTCGTGCTCCTGAGGAGATGCCCAAAATCCTGATCGTCACCCAGAAGCTGCTCACCGGCTACGACGCGCCCGTGCTCTACGTGATGTACCTGGACAAGCCGCTCAAGGACCACACCCTGCTGCAGGCCATCGCCCGCGTCAACCGGCCCTATCCTGCCAAGGAGAACGGGTTGATCGTGGACTACATCGGCGTCTTCGAGAACCTGCAGCGGGCACTGGCCTTCGATGCTGCTACCATCTCCACCGGGCTGATAGACCTGGAGCGGCTCAAGGAGCGCTTCGCCGACCTGCTGCTGGCGGTCCAGGCCGCCGTTGCCCCGATCAATCTGGCGGACGATCCCGGTCGCCCGGCGCGCATCATTGACCACTTTTTCGACCGGGAACGCCGCGAAAAGTTCGTCGAGCTGTTCAAGGATTTGCAAACGGCCTACGAGATTCTCTCCCCTGATCCCTTCCTGCGGGACTATCTGGACGATTACGCGCTGATCGTGCAGGTCTACCGGGTGGTCTACAACTACTTCAACCCGGAGGCGGAGCGGCGGCGCGTGCAGCGGGAGCTGCTGGTCAAGACCGACGCCCTCATCCGGCAGCACGTGAGGGCGTCGCCGGTGGTGGACACGCTGCCCCTTTATCCCATCAACCGCGACATCGCCACCGTGGTCAGGGCCGATGGCGTCAGCGAGCGGGTCAAGGTCACCAACCTGTACCGCAGCCTGACCATCTACATCGAGCAGCACCGGCAGGAGCAGCCCTATCTGCTCTCCATCGCCGAACGGGTCGAGGAGGTCATTCGTCGTTTGCGGGAGCGGCAGATCAGCGTGCAGGCGGCGCTGGAGCAACTGACAGTTTTGACCGAGCAGGCCGTGGCGGGGAAGGAGGAACAGGCTGCCAGTGAGCTGAGCAGCGGTGAGTTTGCCCTGTACTGGGTGCTCAAAGGCCAGGGCGTGAACAATCCCCAGGCTACGGCGCGGACTGTCCACCGCCTTCTGGCGGAGCATGCGGGCTGGCCCTACAACACCGGGTTGGAGCGGCAGGTGCGCCTGGAACTGTACAAGGTGTTGAAACTGCAACCGCGAACGGATGCCATTGGCGAACCACGGGGGGAAACGACAGGGGACTGGCAGGCCGGTCTTTTGAAAGAGACCGTAGAAGCCGTTCTGCGCATGTATAGGATGGCAGGGTCATGAGTATCGAGGTTCTGATCCGGCAGGAAGAGCGTCAGAGTCTGGCGTTGCGGATCACTCCCGGCGGCGTGGTGGTCCTGGTGCCGCGGGGCCTGGATGCCGCCGATCCGCGCGTGCGGCGCTTCATTGCCGAGGGGTTGAAGCGGCTGCCCCGACCGGTGGCGTTGCCCGCCGCGGGGCGTCTCACGAGGGAGGCCCTGCGCGACCTGGTTGGGGAATGGAGCGCGCGCGTTGGTGTGCGGCTGGGGCGGGTGCAGGTTCGCGCCATGCGCAGCAAGTGGGCCTCCTGTTCCGGTCGGGGCAATCTGACCCTGAGCACTGCCCTGCTGGCCTTGCCCCGTGATCTGGCGGAGTACGTGGTCTGCCACGAGCTGGTGCACCTGAAGGTGGCGGGGCACGGCAAGGGCTGGCAGGCGCTGATGGGGCTGTATCTGCCCGATTGGCGGGAGCGGGAACGGCGGCTGGCGGGGTGGGTGGTGCAGGACCCGGAGAGAGCCGTCGTGGGAGGGAGTTGGTCTTAAGCGGAGGCGTTGCGCGTATTCTGCGGGGAGTGAGGAGCAGAATGGTCGAAGCAGGAGTCTCTATATCGCTCGAGGAGGTCGCCCGGCGGCTGGACCAGGCCGGGGTTCTCTGGGCAGTGTTCGCCGGAGCAGCGGCGGCTGTCTACGGTGCCTCCCGGTCCTTGACCGATGTGGACATTCTGATACCAGCTGCTGAGGGAGAACGAGCGGCGGCTCTGTTTCCCGAAGCGCAAATACATCGCGGGGAGGATGGCTGTGTGCGTATGATCCAGCTCTCCGGCTTTGACCTGGTGGCCGGGCTGGTGATGCGTGACGCCGAGGGCATTTACACGGTGGACCTGGATACTCAGATGGCAGCGCGGCTGACGCGCCACGAGATAGCCGGAGTGACGGTGCCCGTCATCCCACCCGAGGACAACATCCTGCTCAAGGCCATTTGGGGGCGCGGTCTGGAGGAGGGCAAGCACGATTGGGAGGACGTGGAAGCGATGATGGCGCATCTCCCCACCCTCGACTGGGAGTATTTGCGTTGGCGGGCCGATACATGTGGGTCCTCGCAAGCTGCGCAGCGGGCGTTGGAGGTGCTGCGCGGCATTGCGCGCCCGTCAGTGGGATAATGAAACCTCCATACACCTTTCGGAACACGGTGGCCACGCGGTTGGTGCGCGATCCGGCGGTGGACCCTTCGGCAAACTCAGGGCAAGCCTGGTGACGGCGGCGACCTTTCTGGGCCACTCCCGGCTGGACACCACGGCGCGCTACTCTCAGCTTGGCGAGGAGGACCTGGTCGCGGCGGCGGAGCGGCTTGTGTAAGACGGGATGCCATCCCGTTTTCCGGTGGGGATGGGGACTGGTTCCGCGCCAAATTCACTTGCCATCCCGTGCATTCTGTGATATACTAGCATCAGAGCGGGGGTAAGTCGAAAGTTGATTGGCCCTTTGACCGGGCATTATTGCCTGGCGCCCTGGAGTTGAAAAGGAGTCGTCAGGTGCTGGTGGTGCATATCCCCCAACTGATTGGAGCGACACAACAAGCGCCAACCATGAGCGTTATGCTCGATGGTTTGGCGCTTTGTACATAAAAAAGGCCCCGGGGCTGTGGGCAGCAGCCGGCGGGGCAAAGCGGCGCGGACAGGGCGCGCCTTGAGAGCAATTGTACCACAAAGGCCCGTCCTGAGCAAGTCAGGGTGGGCCTTTTGCTAACCGTCCAGGGGGTTGTGGACTGGCGTCTGCCGTCCAGCCGTCGGCCCGCTACGCGGCCCTCCGCCTGGCGGCTTATCCACCGCGCCGTTGGTGCGCCAAGCTAACCTGGCGTTTCTGGCAGGGTGAAAGTCCCTGCTGGGTAAGGGCTAACCACCCACCCATTATTGAGTGTTGCGACTGGTAGGAAGGTTGTTCGGGAAGAGAGAACCGAACGAAGCAGATGAGGCGTACACAGAGAGTCACGTAGCCCCCTTCGGCAGATGTCCTAAATCGCGTCAGTCGAAGGGTGCACGCCGGGATCTGTGCGGGGGCGGTTGGGTAACTGGCCGTCCTACCGCGATGGCGGCTTTCAGTCAGGAGAGATGAATGGTTCAAACACCAACCCTACAGGACATTGAGGCAGCGAGGCAAGCTTTTGAGGCAAATGAGCCACGTGACCTTTTTTATCGAGCTGCGACGGAATTGGTATCACTTGCGCTAGAGGGCAAGACATCATTGAGCGTTGCCGAAGCCTTGGCTGTGCTTCTTCAGACTTGGAACAAGATGTTCTATCAATACAGAAGGTTCGATGACCAACACTTCGCCGATATCGAGCAGCTTATCAGTGAGCACTATTCGATCCTCATTGCTTTCAGGCAACGGTCCATAGAAGAGTTCGATCGAGAGGACGGGAACGAGGTTAAGCGCATTTTCCAGGCCTTCGAGGAGATTCTTGGCCCTGTAGGTGCTGCAAAGTGCTTGCATCTGCTGGCATCGCGTTTCTTTCCCCTTTGGGACCGCGCTATAGCTGCAGCTTACGATCTTCCGTTGGGGAAGATAGGCACAAATGCCGACAGATACTATCGTTTTATGCGAATTGTGAAGGGGCAGATTCAAAGCCTTGGTGGAGAGAAAACAATTGGCCGAAATCCGTTGAAAGCGATAGATGAGTACAACTACTGTAAGTACACCAAGGGATGGATATGAGTTGATGATCGTGCGGCGGGCTAACATCCCGCTCGTGCGAGACGAAGCTGCTCGCGTAGCTGCTGTACCTGGAAGAAGTGATACAACCGGTTGTTCTGCCAACCGTACCCCTTCGACTGCGCTTGCAAACTCTCTCAAAAGAGCAGTCGAAGGTATCTTCTCAAAATGTAGGGGCGAACCCTTGCGGTCGCCCAGGCGGGCAGGTGCAAGACCTGCCCCTACCCCAAATTATTGAGAAGATACAGTCGAAGGATGGGCTTTGTTTGCCTGATAGCCTTGGAAGCCAGTTCTTTCCCTCTCCAATTCCTTGACCACCTGCCATAATACCCCCATCAGGCAAATCTGAGTTCAGATTGCGTCATAACCTCATCGTATCCCCATCCGTCTAATTCGTGAGAAGGAAAATGCTCTCCCGTTTTCGCGTTGCGAAATATCGCTTCATGCTACGCGCTCTGGAAGATACACGTCTACCCAGGTACAAGGGCGGCATGTTGCGCGGCGGTTTTGGTCACGTCTTCAAGCGGGCCGTGTGCGTGCACCGGGACTGGCGGACGCGCGCTTGCGGCGACTGCCTGCTGCGATCGCGTTGCGCCTATGCCTACATCTTCGAGACTCTACCCCCGGATGACATCGAGATCACCGAGAAACTGAGCGACGCGCCTCGTCCCTTCGTTCTGGAACCACCCCTCGAGCGGCGCACCGATTATCGTGCCGGTGATGTTCTGTCCTTTGGTCTGGTGCTGGTGGGTCAGGGCATCATCTACCTGCCCTACTTCATCGCCGTCTTCCAGGCATTGGGCGAGGCCGGTCTGGGGCGGGAGCGGGGGCGGTTTCAGCTCCAGGAGGTGGAGGTGGTGCACCCTCTGAGGGGTGAGGGGGGATTGCTCTACCGCAGCGGGGAGGATTTTGTTCTCGACCGTGATTTGAGCCTGGGTTACGAGGAGGTGGAGGCCGCGGCGGGGGCGATGTTTCAGGAGCGTTTGAGTCTGCGTTTTCTCACGCCGATGCGGCTCAAGTACCGGGGGCAGTACGTGAGCGAGCCGTCGTTCCATGTGCTGTTTCGCAATGTGGTGCGGCGGGTGTCGTGGCTCTCGTACTTTCACTGCGGGGAGCGCTGGGAGGCGGACTTTCCGGCTCTGGTGGCGGCGGCCGAGAAGGTGACAACGCAGCACATGGCCACAGAATGGGTGGACTGGGGGCGGACTTCGACGCGGCAGCGGCGGCACATGACGCTGGGCGGCTTCATCGGCGAGGCGGAATACAAGGGGGATTTAGCGCCGTTTCTGCCGCTGATCTTGCTGGGCAGTCTGGTGCACGTGGGCAAGGCGTGTACCTTTGGACATGGGTGGTATGAGGTGGCGAGTCAGCGAGTCAGCGAGTCAGCGAGTCGGTGAATTGGCAAAGAAGCCGGTCATTGATGAAGCTATAGGGTGTGCAGGAGGTGAACTTATGTTGAAATTGGCAATGACGCTGGAGACGGTGACGCCGCTGTTTCTGGGTGGGGCAGAGCCACGGAAGACACCGGAGATACGCGCACCCAGTGTGCGGGGGGTGCTGCGTTACTGGCTGCGAGCAGCGCTGGGCGGATC
This sequence comes from Anaerolineae bacterium, assembly GCA_014360845.1. GTDB lineage: Bacteria > Chloroflexota > Anaerolineae > JACIWR01 > JACIWR01 > JACIWR01. Next base: position 7,637 of record JACIWR010000058.1, on the reverse strand, counting down.
GAACCTCAGCGATCTTAAGACAGCCGAAGCTCAGGTGTTTGGTGACACAAGCGATGGATCTGCCGTAGTTGTCCGCGTTCGCAGTGAAGCCCAGCCGTTCAACTATTTTGAAAGCCGCATGGAGCCCAGACGTGACGACCCGAGCAGAAAGAGACGGGTGTTCATTCACGGGGAAGCCCAAACGACATCATACCTGTTTTTCTCTCTGGATGAGAATCGCCGGGAGAAAATTGACGCCCGCTGGTGTTATCCTGTTGGCGCGGAAATCGAACTCGAATTTATCGCTCGTCGCCAGGATGACATCGCCTGGCAACGCGCGTGTGGAGCGTTGTGGTTACTGACCCACCTGGGCGGCCTGGGCGCGCGCTCACGGCGCGGGGCCGGTTCGCTCCAGGCCAGGGATGGCCAGCAACTGTCCGATTGGCCCCCTGGCTTACCTGCCTTGAGTGTTCAGGCCAGAAATGCTTTGGAGTTGGTGACTAAGTTGAACAAAGGTTTGACCAGGCTACGCCAGGCTTTCGGGGCCGGCGGACCGATGACCGCTCCCACCGAGTTTCACACCCTCGCGCCCCAGGCCTGCCGGATATGGGTGTTATCACCTGAAGACGGCTGGCCAAGCTGGTCGGCGGCGCTGGGTGCCGTGGCCGAGGCCCTGCGCCAAGGGCGTTCTTCTGGGTCATCATATCACCAGCTTGACGCGGTCAAACAGGCTGTAGCTGCGAAGCAACGCTTGCCGGCCATTGGCCGGGCCGGCCTGGGATTGCCCATCGTTTTCTACGACAAAGAGACGCGCTCCAACGTGGGAACCCTGCAGGGCGATAAAATCGAGCGGCGGGGCTCGCCGTTGCACGTGCACGTCATCAAGTTGCATACAGAGCCGGCCAGGTATGCCGTGGTGCTTATCTGGTTCAAGGCGCGTTTTGCGCCCGCGGGGAGTGAACTGGCGCTGAAATCCGGACAACGAACACTGGCCTCGGGCGATTTGCCCGACCCGGCCTGGATGGATCAGGAGTTCTGGCCGGTGTTCGACCAGAACTCAGGCGCGCAGCGACTGGAGGTGATATTCCAATGAACGAATCGTTGTTCATCTTCACGCTCGGCCCAGTGCAATCTTTCATCGCCGAGGCGCGCCGCGCCAGCGACCTGTATCTGGGCAGCCGCATCCTGGCCGAGATGGCCGCTGCTGCCGCCAAAGCAGTGCCGGGCACGCTGGTGTTCCCCACGTGCCAGGCCTGCGACCGGCTGGCGGTGCCCAACCGCTTCGTCGCCGTGATCGGCGGCCCCCCGTCGGACGCGGCCAGGCTGGCCCGCCAGGCGGCCGAGGCGGTCTGGCGACGTTATGCCGACCGGGCCAGGGGACAACTGGAGCGCTTCGGCGGGAAAGTTGATAAGACATTCGACGAGATCTGGGATCGCCAGATAGCCAGACACGTGGAGTACTACTGGGTAGCCTGTCCCCTGGGCTCAGACTATCCCAAACAATACGTGCTGCTGCAGGCTGCGCTGGACGCGCGCAAGCGCACCCGGGATTTCGCGGCCAGCGAAGAGGAAGGGCAGAAGGACTCGCTCAGCGGGATGCGCGCCGGGTTGCTTACCGGTCGGGATAAGAATTCGGCTGCCTATTGGCAGCGCGTTGCGGCCAGTCCCTATCTTCAGAACCGCTCGCTGCTCAGGTCCAAAGGCGAGCGGCTCGACGCCATGGGGGCCATCAAGCGCTTTGGGGATGACGTGGACCCTTTCCCGTCCACCAGCACGGTGGCGGCGGCGACGTTCCTACTGGCGGCCAGGGAACACCAGGAAGTCCTGCGGGATCACGAGCAGGCCATAGAAGCGTTGGGGCTGTACAAGATTCAACAGCGGGTGCTCTTTCACGATGGTCTGGCAGCATGGCCTTACGATGGTGATGCCCTGTTCGTGGCCACCCTGACTCCACAGCGTCTGGCCAGCGACTACGGGATGGTAGATGCACAAGGTGAACCGAGTGTAGATCCGGTCAGGCTTGAGGCGGCCCAGGAAAGCCTGCGCCGGTTGTACAAAGCTGTCGGGGCCAAACCCCGCCTCTACTATGCGGTACTCAAGATGGACGGCGATCGGATGGGCCAACGCATTGGCCAGTGTCGCCACCAGGACGAGCACAGAGCCCTGAGTGACTGTCTGGCCCAATTCGCGGACGAAGCCCGGCGCATCGTGGACCGGCAATTCGCCGGCCGCTTGGTGTATTCCGGTGGTGACGACGTGCTGGCCCTGGTGCCGATAGAGCAGGCTTTCCCCCTGGCGAAAGCGCTGCGTGACGCTTTCCGGCAGATCACGGGCGGTGGGCTCAGCGGCGGCATCGCCTTTTCCCATCACCATGATCCCCTGGACCGGGCGTTGCATGCTGCGCGCGCTGCGGAGAGAAGGGCCAAGGCTGTATATCGAGATGGTGACAGAGACGCCTTGTGCGTCGTGGCCCTCAGACGTTCGGGCGAAATCCTGCAGGTGGGTACCCGTTGGCAGGTGGATGATGCCGATCCGGCTGCTCTGTTTGACACCCTGTGCACCGCCTTCCGACCGCAGGGCCCGCTTTCTTCGAAGCTGGCCTTCGACGCCCTTCAGGAGCTGCCGGCCTTCGCAGACCTGCATCCGGGTCCGGCCCATGCCTCGGCTCTGAAACGCATTATCAAGCGCCATTACGACGAAAAAAAGGACCGGGACAAAAGGATAGAGCCGGATGCACTGGCCACAGATCTCAACCGCTGGGCGCAGGACCTGGGCCACGATGGCCCGGCCGAGCTGGTCCGCTGGTTGTTGCTGGCCCGCTTTGTCGCCGGAGGAGGTGAGGGATGATCCGACTGTTTATCGAACCCATTGATGTGTGGATGTTCAGGGACGGCCGGCCCTTCGACGCCGGCAGCCAGCATCGGGCGGTGAGTTTATTTCCGCCGCCTCCCATGGTGATGCAGGGCGCGCTGCGCTCCAAACATCTGAGCGTGATGGGGGCCGACCTGTCCCGCCATGCCAGGCGGCAGGGCGCGTCCATCATCGAGATCGGCTATTCCGACGAGAGCTATGGCGCGTTCAGGATGCTGGGCCCGTTCATTGCTTGCCAGGACGATACCGGGCACGTGTGGCGCTACTACCCTCGCCCGGCCGATGCGGTCAACGTGCGGGGGATGTGCGTGCCGGCCACGCCCCGGCAGGTGGCCGGGGTGGAGTCCAATCTGCCGGATCTGGAGCCGGACTTGCAACTGTTGTGGCCTCCGCCGCCGGTTCTGCAACCCGATGAGCATGAAGAGTCAGAATGGTGGCGGGAAGATGCTCTGAAAGACTACCTGGAGCACGGAGAGGTCATGGCCGGTCACGAGGGCATTATTCCCGAAAAGGAGCTGGTGGAGCGGGAGAGCCGCGTGGGCATTGTCTATCAAGAGGACACGGGCACGGTGGAAGAAGGCATGCTCTATGAGGCCGAATTCGTGCGCCCCCGGGATGGTGTGGGCCTGGACGTGGAGATGGCCCAACTGCCGACACCCTGGCCTGAGAACGGTGCCCTGACCCTCGGCGGTGAGCTGCGCGGCGCTCGCTATCGTATTCTTGACCAGCCGGCCGAGGAGATACCGCGGCAGCCTGACGGGGAGTGTTTCAAGCTCTATTTTGCCACACCGGCCTACTTTGATGGCGGCTGGCGGCCACAAAACGGCTGGGCAGAGCTGGTCGGCCCGGGTGTGAAACTCATCGGGGCAGCTCTTAACCGGCCCCTGGTTGTCGGCGGGTACGATCTGGCTAAGGGGGCGCACAAGCCCTCGCGGCGGTTTGTGCCGGCGGGGAGCGTCTACTACTTCAAGGGACGGGCGACCTTGAAAGGCGCCGTCACTCAATGGGGGGCTGAGATCGGCCTCGGTCACTATTTCGTAGGAGGGTGGAAATGCTAGAGGCAACCAATATCCTGTTCGTGTACGTGGAGACACCGCTGCACGCCGGCAGCGGGCGTGGCGTGGGCACCGTGGACCTGCCCATCCAGCGCAACCAGGTGCATGGCTATCCTGTCGTCCAGGGCAGCGGCGTCAAAGGGCGGTTGCGGGCCGATGCTAAACCGCATCTGACCGATCAGGAGTGGGTGGCGATCTTTGGGCCGGAGACGGAAGGCGCTGCCGAACACGCCGGTGCGGTCTCAATAGGCGAAGCCAACTCGCTGCTCTTCCCGGTGCGTTCGTTGCGCGGCGTCTTTGCCTGGACGACGAGCGCCCACGTGCTGGCGCGCTTCTGCCGCGATGCAGCTCTGGTCGGCGAAAACGCGCCACGCTGGCAGGTGCCGGAGCTGGAAGCCGGGCAGGCACTGGTGGCTCCGGGCAGCCCGCTATGCATCGGCAGCGAGATGGCTTTGGAGGAGTTCTCCTTCCAGGTAACGGAAGACTCCCTCGTGGCCACCATCGCCGAATGGTTGAAACAGCACGCGCTGCCGGACGGCAACGAGTACGACTATTGGAGGAAACATATTGCCGGACACCTGGTGATCTTGGCCGACGATGACTTTCGTGACTTCACCCAACTCAGCACCGAGGTGGTCACCCGGGTGCGGATCAGCGGGGATACGAAGACGGTGGAGCCCGGTGCGCTGTGGACCGAGGAGAGCCTGCCGACCGACACCCTGCTGTACGCCCTGGTCAGCGCCAGTGCACCGCGATCGTCTGATAAGGCCGGGATGAATTCCGGGGCCGAGGTGCTGGCCAAACTGCGCGGCCTGCCCTTGCAGCGCACCAGGTTAGGTGGTGACGAGACGGTGGGGCGGGGCCACGTGTTCCTGCGCTGGTGGGAGGGGTAGCCATGGCTACAAGACAAATACTGGAACAGAGGCGGGCCAGATACGCCTGGGAAAAGGTCGGGGAGGTGAAGGAGGGCGGCTTCGCTAAGGAATACAAGACCCTGGCCCGCAGTGCGGGCGCCGACATCCAGGCCAATGGGCTGGGACAGACGCTGGCCTTCTGGAAGTCGAAGCGGGATTCCGATGCCCACGGCAAGCTGTACGAGCACGTGTCCCACTGGGTCGCCCGGCGGGTGGACGAATCCTGGGCCAGTGCCGACCTGTTGCAGAAGTTGATCGAGGAGAACACCAGCAATGAACAGTATCGGCGGGCCACGACCGAGGCCGTAGCCCTGCTGATCTGGTTGAAGCGCTTCGCCGAGGCGGAGATTGCGGATTGAGGTGAACGATGACAGGCTATATCTACCCGATTCCTTACACCGCCGCGCGGCTATCGCGCAGCGATTGTGCCAACCCCGGTCTGCTCTTCGAGCGCTACGTGGGCTATCGTCCGGGGTGGAGCCTCAAGGCAGAGGGAGGTGATAATCCCAAGCGCGATGCCCTGGACGAGGTCATCAGGGCCAATGGGCGGCTGCACGGCCCCCAATGGCGGGCGCTGCGCGATGGTCTCCTGGCCCGCTGGCAGCAAATGGTGACGGCCGCCGGGGCCAGTATCGCGGACAAGACCCTGTTCAAGGCCAGCCCGGTCTGGCGTTTCATCACCGGCATCGGCCGCAACAGCCCGCTGGAAGTGGGGTTCACCTTCGACCGCCTGTATGGCCTGCCACTGTTGCCCGGCAGCAGCCTGAAGGGACTCACCCGTGCCTATGTGCTCTGGACGTGGGCGGACGAACTGGACGTGCCACTGCTGCGGGCCGGCGAGGTGAAGGCCAGACACAAAGCACGACCGCGACAGCTCACTCCCCTGGAACAACTGGAGGATGCGCTGATCACCGCCGACGATGACAGGCGGGCTCAGAAGCTGGCGGCCCTGCGCCAGGATGCGGCCATCCCAGGCAACGCGACGCTGCACGCTTTCCCCGAAGATGAATTCGCCGCCCGTTCGCTCCTGTTCCGCCAGGTGTTTGGCTCCACCGAGGGGCAGGGCGGTACCTTGTTCTTCGATGCCATCCCGGAGAAAGTGACGTTGGAAATTGACGTAATGACCCCCCACTACCCCGATTACTACAAGCCGGGGGGCAATGACTGGCCGACCGACTGGCAGGACCCCAATCCGGTGCCCTTTTTGACTGTGGGCCAGGACAGCGTGTTCTACTTCGCCGTGGCCGGTGCACAACAGGAGAAAGTCGCGGAGTGGCTCCGCTCCGCGCTGGACTTCCCCGGTGCGGGAGCCAAGACGGCTGCCGGTTACGGGGTCTGGCAGCCGGCCTTTTTCGCCGTGGCCTCCGAATGGCGCCAGGCTGTCATCCGGGAAGTGAACCCGACCAAGCGCCGGGGAGTTCTGGAGGACGTCGAGACCGGCGAGCGCCTGCGCTTCAGCCTGGATGATGTGGAACCCCGGGACATCACTCCTGGAAAGAAATGGACGTGTGAGTATCGCCTGGAGCAGGCCGACGAGCACAAAATCGTGCGCGTGCGCAACGCACGCCGGCCGTGAGAGTAAGAGGAGCTGACATGGTCAATAAACGTGTGCGCGTGCTGGTGTTGGGCGGGCGGCTGACGCCGAGCCTGGTAGCGGTGCTATCCGACCCGCCTGACGCCATCGAGTTTATCGTCTCCAGGGATACGCCGGAGCGCTACGAGCAGGCCCGGAGCGTGCTGGCAGAACCGCTGGAGAAACAACTGCCCGCTTCACCCTTGCCCGCCGTCTCACCTTTTGACTGGGAGGAATGCCAGGAGCGATGCGGCCGCGCGGTGACGCGCCATGCCGGGGCGGAGATCATGTTCGATGTGACGACCGCGCCCAAATTCATGAGCTTTGCCGTGGAAGCCTTCGCCAGGGAACATGGTTATGAGGCCGTGGTGGTGGACACGGCCGGGGCGCGCGAGTTCTCGCTGATCACCCGGCAATCCCGGCCGGTGGCCTTTCCTCGCAAAGTGGAGGAGTACCTGAAGCTCTTTGGACGGCAACACAGGCCCTCGCCCGTCTTTGACATTACTAAACTCTCCGTTGGAGAGCAGCAGGCGTGCCAGATCGCGCGCCAACTGGCTCTGGGCGGGGAAGCGGCCACCGCGGCGCTGAACAAGTTCAACCGCTGGAACCCGTGGCCGCACGGCGGGTTGATTACGCCCAAAGAGGTTCCAACGACGACTGAAGAAGAGTTCGCCGTCTTCCAGATGCTGGCCGCGCATAAGCTCATCACCGACCTGCAGCGCGAGGCCGATGGGAAGACCGGCTATCGTACCAGCCCAAATCCTGCCGACACCCAGTTTGTCGTGGGCAGGTGGCTGGAGGTTTACGTTTGGGACGTGGCTCGCTCGCTGCGGGATAAAACGACCGGCGAGCCCCTTTTCAGCGATTGTCGCATGGGCTTTGAGATTCCTGATGAAAAAAGCGGTCAGAAGCGCGAGGTGGACGTAGGCTGCATCTACCAGGGCCAGTTCATCCACTGCTCGTGCAAGGCAAAAGCGCCTAAGGAGTCCTTCAACAAGGATAACCTGGATGAGATGACGGGGGTGAGTGCCTTATTGGGTGGAGATTTCACCACGCGGGTCTTTGTGACCAACGCCTTCCAGCCTTACGATGCGGACCAATGGATGTTTGCCAGACATGCCGAGAAACAGAAAGTGGTTCTGGTGACGGGCGAGGATTTGCCGCAACTGGATAAGATTTTGTACGACCAGGCCGTCGAGCCCAAATACGCGCGGATATGATCTCCGCTGGCTCGCTTCCACCGAC
>JACIWR010000578.1 GCA_014360845.1 Anaerolineae bacterium | reverse complement strand
GTGTGGTCGGCGGGACGTTTCTGCTCATCTCCCCTTTCTATCCGGAGGATGATGCGGCCAACGCAGCCGTGATTGACCAGGCGGGATTGTCGGCGTTCCTTTTCCGTCGCGCGGCGCTGGAGCATTTCGCCGCTGCCGGTTGGAGGGTAGAGGTAGCCAATGTGTGCACCGCCAGGGCGCGTCCCACGCCGACCGGTGTGGTGCTGAAGGGGGCCGGTATAGATGGCCTGCCGGTGGCAGAGACCGAGTTGGAGTGGTGTGTGTTGGTTGCGCAGTGAGGTGAGGAAACGAAGAAGCGAGCTTGTCGCAAGGGAGTGGGGGATGACCCAAGAACTATTCTCTCGATTGGAAGCACGGGGTTACCAGGGGCGGATTGTATCAATACAACACCTCGCTGAGCTGCAAGAGGAGCTCGAAACTCACTACCGGCAGGGTCTTCTGGACCAGGAACTCTACCGGACGTATCTGGCGGGGTTTGCTTTTGAGCCGCCTGAGAGCCTGCCGGATGCTCGCTCTCTGATCGTGGTCGCCGTCCCACAGCCCCAGGTGCGGATAACTTTCGCCTGGCAGAGAAGGCGGGTACCGCTCATCGTGCCGCCGACTTATCTGCACTGGCGGGAGAACGACCAGCAAGTGGAGGATCTCTTGACGGAGGTTCTGGGATCGCTGGGATACAGGGTGTCGCCAATGTCTCTGCCGAAAAAGTTGCTGGCGGTACACAGTGGTCTGGCGGCATACGGCAGAAACAACATCTCCTACGTCCCCGGCATGGGCAGTTTCCATCGGTTGGTGGCTTTTTGCTCCGACTTTCCCTGCCAGGAGGACAACTGGCAGGCCTTGCGGATGATGGTGGATTGTCAGGACTGTTCCGCTTGCCGACGGCATTGTCCTACGGGGGCGATTGTCTCGGAGCGGTTTCTCCTTGATGCGGAGCGCTGTATCACTTTTCATAACGAAAACCCTCACGAGTTCCCGGATTGGCTGGACTCGGCCGGGCACGATTGCCTGGTGGGTTGTCTGCATTGCCAGCGGGTATGCCCTCAGAACAGGGAGGTGTGGCATTGGATCGAGGAGGGAGGGGAGTTTTCTTCGCAGGAAACCGCTCTTCTTCTGGCGGGCCCTGCCATCGAGAGGCTCCCGGCTGAAACCGTGAAGAAGCTGGCGCAGAACGATCTGGTAGGTCTTCTGGACGTGCTACCTCGTAATCTGAGAGCTGCTCTCAGGTCGAGGTCAATGTAGCTTAGGCGGGCTGGCAAGCCCGTCCTACTTGGAGGAACTATACGAGGTGGACTTGCAGAAGCGTGTGTACTTCTGGCTACCGGCTGTCGTGACCGCCTTGGTTCACAATCTCATCCACGAGAGTGTTCACTACCTCACTGCGCGCCTGTTCCGTGAGGAGGTGCTGGAATTTCGTTTCCTGAGCAACGGCTGGGGCACCAGCCAGGTGATCTTCGCCACACCGCCGGGCGAAAGGGTGGGCGCTCACTGGTTGGTCATCGCCTGGGCTCCGGCTGTGGTG
>JACIWR010000577.1 GCA_014360845.1 Anaerolineae bacterium | reverse complement strand
CTGACGTGCGCGACTACCGCGCCTACCTCCAGACCGTTCGTCAGCTCAAGCCCAACACCATCAACCGCGCCCTCAGCAGCCTGTCCACTTTCTTCCGTTTCTGTCAGGATCAGGCCCTGGTGGCCACCAACCCCTGCCGGAAGGTGCGCCCCGTGGCCGAGCAACCCCGTCCTCCTCGCTGGCTGTCCCGCCAGGAACAGGCCGCCCTACGCCGTGAATTCGACGAGGCGCTGCAACTGGCCGAGCTGAAGGCGAAGGTGGCCGGTGATCCCCACCATCCGGCCCTGGTCCGCGCCCGGCGCGACAAGGCCCTGCTGGCGTTGCTCCTGGACGCCGGTCTGCGTGTCTCCGAGGTCTGCGCGTTGAAACTGGACGACGTGGTGCTCAACGACAGAAGTGGTCACCTGGTGGTGCGCATGGGCAAGCGAGGGAAGTACCGCGAGGTGCCGTTGAACGCCGGTGCTCGCCAGGCTCTGCGGGCCTGGCTGGAGGTGCGACCGCAGGTAGACAGCAATGCCCTACTCATTGGACGGGACCGGGTGCCGCTGGGCACGCGAGGGGTGCAACGCCGCCTGGCCTACTACGCCCGCCGGGCAGGGATAGAGGGCGTGACCCCTCACGTCCTGCGTCACACCTTCGGCAAGAACCTGGTGGACGCGGGCCGCCCTCTCACCGAGGTGGCGGCGCTTCTCGGCCACGCTCGCCTGAACACCACCGCCGTGTACACCCAACCCGGCCAGGCCGATCTGCGCCAGGCGGTGGAGGCGGTGGATTGGGACGGAAGTGATTTGACAAACACCTTGAAGTGATGTATCATCTCTCTTGTACAAAGGAGGTGATACTTATGGCTATTACTATTCTGCCCACCAGCGAAGTGCGCGATAAGATTGCTTCGGTCTTAAAAAGACTTTCAGAGACAGGAGAACCCGTTTTCATCACCCGCTACAGCAAGGCCGAGGCCGTTCTCCTTCCCATAGATCGCTACAATGCCATGATGGACCTCCTGGAAGATCGGGAGGATGAGCTGGACACGGCGCTGGGAAGAAGGATCCAGGAGGAGCGGCAGGCCTACGCGCGCGGTGAGGGTCGAGACTTTGAAGCTTTCGTCGCTGAACTGGAGTGAGAGCATGTACCGGGTCAGGACAGCCTCCCGGCGGGTGGAGAAGGAAATCGCCGCACTTCCCCGGCATGTGAGAGAGCGAGTGATTGAGGCCATCCAGAAACTGGCAGAAAATCCTCATCCGCAGGGAGCCAGGAAGTTGATGGGTGAGATGGGTGGGGCCTGGCGGGTGCGGGTGGGAGATTACCGCGTTATCTACGATGTGGATGACGATAAGCGAGTGGTGATCATCCTGGCTGCTTTGCATCGTCGGGAGGCATATCGCCGCCGATGAGCGAGAGGGGTATGTAGACGACACAAAAGCCCGGCTTTTCCGCCGGGCTTTTTGCTTCAGACAAGTTTGTACCCTCTTCTCAGCCGCCGCTCGATCTGCTCGGCGGCCACCCACAATGCCTGATCCAGGCC
>JACIWR010000576.1 GCA_014360845.1 Anaerolineae bacterium | reverse complement strand
ACAGTTGAACGGGAGTGAAGGGCAGTATCAGATCATGGTGGAGGACAACGGCATCGGCTTTGATGAGAAGTACGTAGATCGCATATTCCAGGTGTTCCAGCGGCTGCACGGGCGGGGTGAGTACGAGGGCACGGGCATTGGTCTGGCGACCTGTCGCAAGATTGTGGAGCGGCACGGGGGTAGTATCACGGCCAGGAGCATGCCGGGCCAGGGGGCGACGTTTATAGTCACTCTGCCGACTGTGCAAGCCGAATAGCCCGGCAAAGGAGCGCGAAGGATGGGCAAGAGGGTCACAGCCATAACGCATTTCACTGCGTTGTCTGGTCGCCGGGGGCGAGTCATGTTTGTCTTGGGGTGCTGGGTGGTATATGCACTGGTGTTCAGTCCTCTGCACCGCGTGGCTGGATTGTCGGTGACGGCGCTCGGCATACTACCGGTGATCGCGGGGGCGTGGCTCTTCGGCATTTGGGCGGGCCTGTTCAGTGGTCTGCTGTCCCTTGCGCTGACCTCCTTGCTTGCTTCTTTGTCCGGAGTAGATGCCTGGAGCCTGTTTCTCCAGGAGGGTCTGTTGGGTTTCGTGACCACGGTGTTGAGCGGCGTGGTGGTGGGGTGGCTGGGGGATTTGAGTGCCAAGCTGAAGCTGCAAATGGCCGAGCGTCAGCGGGCAGAGGAGGCCCTGCGACAACTGAACAACGAATTGGAACAGCGGGTCAGGGAACGCGCGGCCGAACTGGTGCGGTATAACGAGCAACTTCAGCGGGAAATCGCCCAGCGCAAACGGACCGAGGGGGCTCTGCGCAAGTCTGAGGCCCTCTTACACTCCCTGGTAGAGAGCTTGCCCCAGAACGTTTTCAGCAAGGATTTGGAGGGACGGTTCACTTTCGCTAACCAGCGTTACTGCACGACCGAGGGCAGGTCTCTGGACGATGTTCTCGGCAAGACGGATTTCGATCTCCATCCGCCTGAGTTGGCCAAGAAATACCGGGAGGATGACCGCCGGGTCATGGAAACGGAGCAGATCTTCGAGACGGTGGAAGAACATCAGCCCGTGGGCGGGGAGAAGTTCTACGTTCAGGTCATCAAAGCGCCGCTTTATGATGACACGGGGCAGATCACCGGCATTCTAGGGGTATTCTGGGACATCACCGAACAAAAACGCATCGAGGAAGCGTTGAAGACCTACGCTACCAGGCTGGAGAGGAGCAACAAGGAGCTGCACGATTTCGTCTACGCAGCCTCTCACGACCTGCAAGAGCCCCTGCGCAAGATTCGGACCTTCGGGGACCGGTTGCAGTCCAGATACGGCGCTGTGCTGGACGAGCGCGGGCGCGATTACCTGGCGCGGATGCAGAGCGCGGCGGCGCGCATGCAGGCGTTGATAGATGGGTTGCTGGTCTACTCGCGGGTGACGACCAAAGCGCAGCCTTTTGTCCAGGTGGATCTCAATCGTGTGCTGCATGAGGTGTTATCGGACCTGGAGGTACGTATCGAGCAGTTGCAGGCGCGGGTGGAGGTGGGGGAGCTGCCCACGGTGGAGGCGGA
>JACIWR010000575.1 GCA_014360845.1 Anaerolineae bacterium | reverse complement strand
GGGTAGGGGCAGGTCTTGCACCTGCCCGCCTGGGCGACCGCAAGGGTTCGCCCCTACATTTTGAGAAGATACCTCAGATAGGCTCTTAAACTGAAAGGTAATGGGAGGTCATGGAGGCAGCGGACAAAAAGCTCATCCTTGTTGTAGACGACGAGCCGCGCATGATTCGTTTTATACGCATGAACCTGGAACTGGAAGGGTATCGGGTGAGTGAAGCACTTAACGGGCTGGAAGCTCTGGAAAAAGTCCGCGATGAGCTGCCCGACCTGGTGGTTCTCGACGTGATGATGCCGCAGATGGATGGTTTTGAGACCCTGGAACGCATCCGCGAGATTTCGACTGTGCCGGTCATTATGCTCACCGTCAAAGCGGAGGAGGAGGATAAGATCCGTGGTTTGGAGTTGGGGGCAGACGATTATGTGATCAAACCCTTCTCGCCTCGCGAGCTGTCCAGCCGCATCAAGGCGCTCCTGCGGCGGGTGGAGATGCCTGCACCGATGGGCAAGACAGCCATCAAGGTGGATGATCACCTCACCATAGATTTTCAACGCTACGAGGTGATTGTGGATGGCAAGCCGATAAAACTGAGGCCCACGGAGTATCGGTTGCTCTATCACCTGGTCAATAACGCCGGCTGGGTCATGTCCCATGAGACCTTGCTTTCCAAGGTATGGGGGCATGAATACCGCGATGAGACTCATTATCTGCGTTTGTACATCACGTATCTGCGCCAGAAGATTGAGCCGGACCCGGCTAATCCCAAGTATATTCTGACCGAACGCGGGGTGGGGTACCGCTTTGTGGACTTCAAGCGCGATAGGGTTGACTGACCGCCGTCCAGCGGCGCTGGGTTAGCCCGGCTCGCAGGAGGGCTGGGCGGGAAATTATATCTATCCATTGGAGATTTTGCGGATGAAACGTGCTCTCAAGATAGTGGTGACAGGTCCCTTTGGGGCGGGCAAGACGGCTTTTATTCAGACCATCAGCCAGATTGATGTGGTGTCTACTGAGCGCAAAATCACGCACCACGCCCCCGCTGGCAAGGAGGAAACGACGGTGGCCCTGGATTATGGGCGGGTGACCCTGGGCAAGACGGTGCTCAACCTCTTCGGTACTCCGGGGCAGAAGAGATTCGATTTCATGTGGGAGATTCTCTCGAAAGAGATGGACGGCTTCGCCGTGCTGGTGGACAGTACGGAGCCCAAGACTTTTCGTGAGGCCAAGCGATTGATCAAATTGTTCAGTCGCTACAATTCCGTGCCTTACGTGGTGGTGGCCAACAAGCAAGACTTGGCGGGAGCAGTGTCTCCAGCCGAGTTGCGCCGCGTTTTGAACCTGGATGGCAGGGTTCAGGTGGTGCCCTGTATCGCCACGCGCAAACGTGATGTGCGATCCGTGTTGCAATCTTTGCTGGAGTTGATCCCGCAGTAGTGGTCTGTTATCTGGTCACCCGACAGTTTGAGACCTCCATGGCTAAGAGGCGCTCTGCACTATACTTGGAACAGGAGTTATCCTGAGCGGCAGCGGAGGGACGAACGTAGTCGAATCATCCTGAGCGAAGTGAGTCCCGAAGCGGCAGCGGAGGGACG
>JACIWR010000574.1 GCA_014360845.1 Anaerolineae bacterium | reverse complement strand
GCACCTCGTCCGGGTACAAGGCAGCCAGCCGTGGCAAGGTCTTCCACGTCCGTTCGCGCACGTAGCGGTCGGGATCGTGGATCAGGTAACTCTGAATCAAATCCAGGGCCAGCGGCGGATGGGATTGAGCCAGGGTGAGCAATGCGTCGGACAGGGCACGGCGGATGTGCACATCCTCGTCTTGGGCCAGGGCGCGGATTATCTCTTCCGCTTGGGTGTGATGCGTCCCGTCGAGGACGGCGATAATCTGCGGCAGGTCGCGCGAAAGCGGGCGGCGTACGTTCTGGTGCTCGACCGGGACCCCGCCCACGCGGCGCAGGAAGTAGCGCATGTAAGACAGGGCTTCGGCGGGACGGGTAGGGAGCAGGCGGGCCAGGCAACGGGTGATGCACATCTTGGTCAGTCGCTCCCCGTCTTTGGCCTTCTCTATCAGCACCAGGGCCGTGTCCGGCGTGGTGCGGGTGGTCGTCAATAATTCGACATAGAACCTGACCGCTTCCTCCTGGTCTGGCGGCACATGGGCCAGCACTTCGTCGCGCAACTGTTCCTGCAGACGCTTATCGCCAATGGTCTCCAGGGCCTCCAGGGTGGCCAGGGCCGCGTACACCTCATCGCCATCGCGCCAGTGGAGCAGGGAGGGCACAGCCTCCGGATCGAGCTTATAGAGCGCTGGCGTGGCCTCGATGACCCGGCGGCGGATGTCAGTCCGCCATTGGGGATGGGGCCGGTCCTCGCGCAGAAGGAGCATCAGCGGCAGGGTGTGCGCCAAATCGGCCTGCAGCAAGGCGGGGAGGGCCTCGGCGATGCGTCTTTTGAGCTCCCAATTATCTCCCCGCACCACTTCCTCCAGTATGGCGAACAGATGGCCCACGTCGTACTCGCGGCTGCCGCTGATCACTGTGCTCAGCAGATCGTCCAGCAGCGCCTCGCGCTCATCCACAGCGGCGACCGAAGAGGGTTCAGGAGTTAGCCCGGGCAGCCAATCGGCCGTGGGCAGGGCACGACTGAACCCGGCCAGCAGGAGCAAAATGGTGTCTTCTACGTAAGCGATTTGCTCCTCGGCGATGCCCGGCGTGCGGTGCAGACTGACCAGGGCATTGATGATTTTGCGGAGGCGTGGAGTGTCCACCTCGGCGGGGATGTGAGTGGGGTGCAGGGGTTCCAGCCCGGCGGCTATCAGCAGGGTATCGGTCTCCTCTTGGGTTAGTCCCAGGGCCGAGGCCATGCTATGGATAGTATCATATTGGCGCGGCGGGGGGCGTGTCCCTCGCTCCAGACGATTGACGTAGCTGGGGTGATAGCCGATTCTTTCCGCCAGCTCTTTCTGGGAGACGCCCTGCCGGCGCCTGTATTCGCGTAGCAAATTACCGAAATTGGTGGACATGTCGTTACCTCGAGTGAGCGCTGCTGGCCGCTTTGTACAATATATTATCATCCTTTTGCCAAAATGTCAAGAATGGATCTTTTTTCTTGACTTTTTGGCAAAGAGATGGTATGATTTTCTCATGCGAGACAGGGCCTCCGCTGGTGGAGTCTAATTTCGCACTTGCCATATTAGAACAAATGTGCTATAATGTAATGGGATAAACTTC
>JACIWR010000573.1 GCA_014360845.1 Anaerolineae bacterium | reverse complement strand
CAACCTAAACCTACCGTCGAGCTCGTGCAGCTGCCGGACGACAACCTCCCCCCGGTAGAGTTAATAGACTACGAGCAAGACTGCGCCTGTGACTGACCGACTTCCCACCATGGAACGCCTCTTCACCAGCGACGGTCGTCCTCTCGTCGTACGCCCCGCCACCCCGCCCGACGCTCCCCAGGTCATCGCCACCGTGGATGCGGTGTGCCGCGAACGGCGCTACATGATGACCGACCGTTTCACGCCGGGCCCGGATTGGCAAGAAGTCCTGGGTCTGGTGCCCCCCAGCGGGTGGAAGCTGTTGCTCATAGCCGAATGTGAAGGACGCATCGTCGGTTGGTGTCGCGTCTTCGCCGAGACGGTGAGCCCCTTCGCCCGCCATGTCGCCGATGTGGGCATTGGTGTCATCAGGCCATACCGCGAGATCGGCATCGGCACCCATCTACTGCGCCAGGCCATCCGCTCCGCCAAAAAAGCGCGCCTGGAAAAGCTGACGGCCACCGCTTTCGCTACCAACGAACGCGCACTGAACCTCTTTATCGGGCGCGGCTTCAAAGTCACCGGACGCCGCTACCGCCAATTCAACCTGGATGGCCGCTACATTGACGAGTTGATGCTGGAGCGTTTCCTGTGATTCACTGGCTCTCCCGACCGGCTCTCATCACTCTGGAACTGACCCCCGCCTGTTCCAACCGCTGTCCCGGCTGTTTCAATCCCTTCCGGGACGAGCGCAGCCGAGCGCCCCTGCCGGCCAGTCAATGGCAACGTATCCTCGCGCAGGTGTGCCCCGCCGCCCACCGGGTCAAGCTCAGCGGCGGCGAACCCACACTCCATCCCGAATTTGAGGCCATCCTCGCCCTGCTGGAGGAATTCGACCAGCCCTTCTCCCTCTTCACCAACGGCCTGTGGGAGCGCCCCGCCTGGCTGGTACAGCGCCTGCGCGCCATGCCCCAATTTCGTGTGGCCCTCATCTCCCTGCACGGAGCCACACCCGCCGCTCATGAGGCCTTCACCGGGGTGCCGGGCTCCTTTGCAGAGACGGTGACTCACCTGCGCTACGCCGTGCAGGCCGGGCTGCCGGTGTGCCTGAGCACAGTGCTCCACCGGCAGAACCTCGACGAGCTGGAGGCCATAGCACGGCTGGCAGCGGGGTGGGGGGTAAAAGTGTCCTTCGCCCGCATGATATGCGACCAGCCCTCGCCCCTGGAACCCGCCCTCGACGAGCTACGCGCGGCCGTGGCCCGGATCGAAGGCCTGCGCGCGGAGGGCTATCGCGTCCAATTCGGCAACTGCATCCCCCAGTGCTTCACCCCCTCTTCGTCCTCGGGATGCCTGGCGGGCGTGGCTTATTGCGCTGTCGGCCCGTGGGGAGACCTGCGCCCCTGTACCCATTCCACCACCGTGTGCGGCAACCTGCTGAACGACTCCCTGGAAGAAGCCTGGCACAGTCCAGAGATGCAATCCTGGCGCGCGCTGATCCCCAAGGCGTGCCATCATTGCGCCGCTTTCAGCCGCTGTCACGGCGGCTGCCACGTCCTCTCCGAGCTTCGCGGCACCACCGGCGACCCCCTTATGCGCCACATCGTCACCTCCCTGGAACCGCCACCGCC
>JACIWR010000572.1 GCA_014360845.1 Anaerolineae bacterium | reverse complement strand
GGCCCTTGCGAGCGACGGGCCAGCTCTATCGAGCGAGAAAAGAGAGCCTTACCCGCCGCCCAGTAGGGGGCTGAGGGCGCACCGCCGTGAAACAGGCGGTGCTGGTTGTGGAAGGAAAAGCGCCCTACCCGCCTCCTCGGAGTTCGGCCAAGCCCTTGCCCGGCGAAGCTGTCACCGACTCAATGATGCTTTGTTGTATGGTCAGCAACTCGGTGATACCCTTCTCGGCCAGGTCCAAAAGCTGCCCCAGCATAGCCCGATCGAAGGGGCGTCTCTCTGCCGTACCCTGTATCTCCACATACTCGCCGTCGCCAGTCATCACCACGTTGACGTCCACCTCGGCGGTGGCATCCTCGGCATAGCACAGATCGAGCAGGGGTTCGCCGTTCACCACTCCCACGCTGACGGCGGCCACCGGGACGCGGAGCACATCAGTGGGTACTACATCGCTTGCGGCGAGCCGTTGCAGAGCCAGGGCTACGGCCACATATCCTCCGGTGATGGCCGCGGTGCGGGTGCCTCCATCGGCTTGCAGGACGTCGCAGTCCACGATGATGGTGCGCGGCCCCAGCTTCTCCAGGTCCACAGCGGCGCGCAGGCTGCGCCCGATGAAGCGACGTATTTCCTGAGTACGCCCGCGCAGGCCATTGGTCTCGCGAGGGGTGCGGGTGTGAGTGGAGCGGGGGAGCAGGGCGTATTCGGCAGTGAGCCATCCCTGCTCCCCTCCTTGATTGTACAGCCAGGGCGGTAGCGTGTCTTGCACCGTAGCGTTGCACAGCACCTTTGTGTTGCCCATGGCGACCAGGACCGACCCCTCCGGGTAGATGATGTAGTTTGGAGTGATGGTCACCGGGCGCAGGGCGTCGTTAGCCCGGCCGTCTACACGCATAAAACCGCCTCCTTAGTTTTCTCACCACGAAGTAGGGGCGTAGCGGGGCTACGCCCCTGCAGTGTACTTACAACCCTCCCAGGCTTTCCAGCCGATCCCGTAGTTTCTCCCACTTCTCGCGATAACTGGCGGCTTTGTCGCGCTCCTTTTGTATCACGTGTTCTGGAGCTTTGGAGAGGAAGTCCTGGTTGGTCAGCAGGATTTGGCTGTCGGCGATGAGCTTGGTCAATTGCTCCATCTCGCTGGCGATGCGCGCTTTCTCCGCTTCCACGTCTATCATCCCCGCCAGCGGCAGGTAGATGGTCACCCCGCCGACCACCAGGGTCAGCGCCTGGGTGGGGACATCGGTCAGTTGAGCAGCGATTTGCAATTTCTGCTCGTCCAATCGGGCCAGGCTGAGCAGCACCTCGCGTTGTTCGTGGAGGAGGTCATAGTGCTTGCCGGCGGCCATGACGGCAGCAATGCGTTGCTTGGGTTGCACGCCGAACTCGGCGCGGGCATTGCGGATGGCGCGCACGATCTCCATCAGCAACTCAGCAGCGGCCTCGGCCTCCTCGTCCAGCCATTGTTCTTCCACCTCGGGCCATGGGGCGACCATGATGCTCTCCCCTTCGTGAGGAAGATTTTGCCAGATGGCCTCGGTGACGAAGGGCATGAAGGGATGCAGGAGACGCATTGCTCGTTCCAGCACGTAGACCAGCACCTGGCGGGTGGTTTGTTGG
>JACIWR010000571.1 GCA_014360845.1 Anaerolineae bacterium | reverse complement strand
GCAACACCGGCTCGCCCGTGTCCAGGGTGGCGGTGTCCACTGCGTTGGCGATGCTCTCCAAGCTCTGGCGGGTGACTTCCTCGCCGATTTGCTTCACCCAGTCGAAGCGAACGTCCATCTCCTTATGCACCTGGTCAATGGAGCAGCCGCAGATGGAATCGTGGGGGTGGTTTTGGATGAGGTAGCGCCAGGCTTGTTGTATCAGGGGTTGCGGGTTGGAGGTTTCGGTTTCCAAGTGAGTGGCGATGGCGCTGAAGGGTTCGGTCCATTTTTCCAGCAGGGTTTCGGCGACGGCGTTGCGTTGTTTGATCCACATGCGGGCGGAGAGGACGCCGGGCAGGATGGGCTGGCGTTGCGGACAGCGCATCTCACCGCTTCGCTCCTCCAGTTCTGGGGCGGCGGCGCGCACGTCGGCCACGTGCTGGGCCAGAGTGCCGTGGCGCAGTACGATGTCGTCCAGGCGGGCGTTGGCGGCGGCGATCAGCGCCGGTAGCTCGGGCACGGGCTCCATGTGATCCACGCCGTTCATGGCCAGCAGATAATCGGTGGGAGCGTGGGGGGCGAGGCTATCCACGATGCGCCGCACGGCGGCTACGAAGCCGTCCTCGTCCGTCGGCAGGTAGGCGGCGTTGCTGTAGCTATCCCGCAGGTGGAGGACGAGGACCTGGCTGCCGTCGGGAGCGAGCCAGCGGAACTCGGTGGGCGCGTCGCCAACCCCGCGCCAGAAGCAGGCCACGTCCATGTCGAAGCCGCGCAGAATCTGGGGGAGCTGGCTGATGTGGCCGAAGGGGTCGGGCACGTAGCCGATGTTCATTTTGGGCCCGAAGCGCCGTGCCACCCGGTCACCGAACATCAGGTTGCGGATGGTGGCCTCCGGCCCCACCAGGAACTCGTCGGGCAGGATGTACCAGGGGCCGATGAGCAGCCGTCCTTCTTGAACCAGTCGCCGTATCTCGGGTTCCCGCTCTGGACGGACCTCCAGGTAGTCCTCCAGGATGATGGCCTGTCCATCCAGGGTGAAGTGGCGGTAGTTGGGGGTGGTGTGCAGAATGTGCAGCAGTTTGTCCATCAGACGCACCAGGCGGATGCGGTATTCCTGGAAGGGCTGGTACCACTCCCGGTCCCAATGGGTGTGAGAAACGATGGTCAATGTCTTGGGCATGAATTCGTCTCCTGGTTGAGCACCGGCCTGAAGAGCCGGTGCTGGATAGATTTTCTCAATGGGGAAAGTCACCCAGCACCGCCTGTTCACGGCGGTGCTGTTCGCCGTTCGGCGCTTCGCGCCATCCCTCTCCCGCCGAGCGGGAGAGGGGTTCATCGCCGGCGACGGCGGCGCGGGCGGGGCAGGGGCACTTTGTTGGCCTGGCGGCAGAAAGGGCACTCCACGACCAGGTGTTTGGGACGCGGTTTTGGGGCCTCGTCCCCGTCTTGACCCTCGCCAGCGGTCTGCTCGGCCAGCAGGGCCACCTCGTCCACGGAGAATTTATGCGTGCATTTGAAACAGGTGACGCGGATCATAGTCCGACCTCCTGGTTGGATTGGACAGCGGTATAGCGGGGTGCGTTTCTAACGTCCCCGAGGCACTGGCCGCCGTCTCGCTGACCGGTATTCT
>JACIWR010000570.1 GCA_014360845.1 Anaerolineae bacterium | reverse complement strand
CCGCTCACTGTTAGATGCCAATGAGAGCACGCCCCTGATGCCCAACGGCTGGTATTCCGCCTCCAAGATAAAAGCCGAACAGCTCATCCGGGCTTGCCACCGGGAGCAAGGGCTAGAATTCGCCATCCTGCGCCCTTGTGGAATCTATGGCGTGCGCGATAATCTGTTCCTACCCAATCTCTTGAACTGCCGCTGGTGGCGACCGGTGCCCCTCGCCGACGGGGGACGGTACATCATAGACTTCGTTGACGCAGCACAAGTGGCCACGGCCCTGATCGCCGCAGCCACCCGGTCCAGAGCCAACGGTCGCGTTTATCACGTGACCGACGGTGTGTCAGTGACCTTCCGCCAGTTCGTGCAAATCATTGGCGACCTGCGTGGTCAGCCGCTGCCAACGCTCAGCCTGCCCTGCCGCATGATGCGCCTCGGCGTCTCGGCCATCAGCGCAGCAGCGAAAGTCTGGAACAACCGACTCGCATTGCCCCTCAACGCTGAGGCAGTGCAAGCCATCTCCACTCACCAGCACTTCGACATCTCTCGCGCCAAAAAGGAGCTGGGTTATCAACCACCTACCGATTTCCGTAAAGGGTTACAACGAGCCCTCGCTTGGATTCAGAGCCAGCAGTCAGCATGTTTGCATCCCAATAGCAGAGGAGGAACGCCACACCCCTATGCCTGGCCCATATCAAGCGAACACAGTTGAGCGAGGAAGCAAATGACCAGGTCCTCACCGACCACAGCCCAGCCCATCGTCATCTTCGGCGGCTTCCTCAGCTTCACCATGCTTTATTGGGATATGCACGACGCTTTGGCGCAGCTCACCGGGCAGCCGGTCCATATCGTCGAGATGCGAGGCCACGATTGGATACCGAGCATCGCCCCGCCGGGCTGGATCCCCCTCCTTCGCAAACTGGAGCGCACGGTGCACCAAGCTGTACGGGAATCGCCGACGGGCAAAGTAACACTCATCGGGCACAGCGCCGGTGGGCTGCTGGGCAGGCTCTACCTCAGCCCCAAACCATTCCTGGGACACACCTACCGTGGCCTGGAATATGTAGACCACCTCATCACCCTCGGCACACCCCACTATGACCGCCGCAAACTTCTATACGGGGGATGGCTAACCCGCTGGGTCAATAACCGCTACCCCGGCGCCTACTTCGCTCCCCAGGTCAAATACACATCGGTGGCCGGTAAAGTGCTGCGTGGCAACCCTCACGGGAACCTGCGGGAGCGTCACGTATACGTTTTCTACAAAGAAGTTCTGGGCGAGGGCGAGGTCTGGGGCGATGGCCTAGTACCCGTGGAATCCGCCTTGCTAGAGGGAGCACAGCAGATCATACTGGAAGGGGTAAGTCATTTCACCGGGTTCGGCGGGCCCTGGTATGGTGCAGCGGAGGTTGTGCCCCGTTGGTGGAACATCGCCACGCAAGATCACCCTTCAGGTGAGGGGGATAAAGTTCTGGTCATAAACTAATCGTAACTGTTCAGCAGTGATTGGAAATCTAGTCACCTGACAGTTTGAAGATGCCATTGCAGAAAGGTGCTCCGCGCCACCCTTGGGGCAGTAGTCATCCTGAGCGGAGTGAGTCCCGAAGCGACAGGGGAGGGACGAACG
>JACIWR010000057.1 GCA_014360845.1 Anaerolineae bacterium | reverse complement strand
AGGAGCCCCCGCCAACGGCGGGGGAGCCGTCACCGCTGCGCTGGTCGCCAGTTTGCCTCCATGACGCGGCAATGATATAATGGGATTGACTCATTGGAAGCCCAATCCTGGATTCCCAACCACGGCCTATCCCGCACTTCTTGTTTGAGAACCGCCTATGTCGAAACGCATGACCCGACGTCAGTTTCTGCGCTGCTGTCTCGGTACCGGCGCAGCAGCGATAGCTGCCCCCACCTGCGGACTGCTCTACACCCTGCACGTCGAACCCGACTGGCTACACGTCCGGCGTGTGACTGTGCCCCTGTCCCGCTTGCCACCCCAGTGGGACGGCTTCACCATCGCCCAGTTGAGCGATTTGCACCTGGGGCCCACAGTGGACATCGCGGCCATCCGCCGCGTCGTCAACGTGACCAACACCTTGAAGCCAGACTTGATAGCCTTGACGGGCGACTTCGTCTACCGCTCCGCCAGCTATGCTGAACCGTGTGCCCAAGCCCTGACCGCGCTCCAGGCCACCCACGGTGTGGTAGCCTGCCTGGGAAATCACGATCACTGGGAAGACGCTGGGCGGGTGGAACGGGCACTGACCGAAGCCGGGATACGGGTTCTCATCAACGCCGGGATCCCCCTGGCCGACAACTCGCTGTGGGTAGCCGGATTGGATGACGCCTGGGCAGGGAGTCCCGACCTGGAAGCTGCCCTGGCAGGTGCTCCCCCCACCGCCAGCGTAATTCTGCTGGCCCATGAGCCAGACTACGCCGATACGGTGGTCGAGCACGGCGGCGTACATCTCCAACTCTCGGGACACAGCCACGGGGGACAGGTACGCCTGCCCTTCATCGGGGCCTTAGTATTACCGTACCTGGGCCGTCGCTACCCCGCCGGGCTCTACCATCTCGGCGAGCTGACTTTGTACACCAACCGGGGCATAGGCACCATTTACCCACCCATACGTCTCAACTGCCGCCCCGAAATAACACTGCTAACGCTTAGTGCTACAACCGTAGGTGGCAGAGAAAAAGGCCAGGGAAGGTGCGGTTGTAGTGTTAGAACCGGGGTCTGACGCATTTGATTGGGACTGCAAACTCTGACCGAAAATCCTGCGAGGAGGTTCATCACCATGAAAACTGTGGCGCTGATCGCTCATGACGGCAAGAAAGTAGACATGGTTGCCTGGGCCACTTTCAATCGCGGCAAGCTGGAAGAATATAACCTGATAGCGACGAATACCACCGGCCAGCTTCTAGAGGAAAAAGTGGGGTTAAAAGTGGAACGCGTCCTCTCTGGGCCCAAAGGGGGCGATGCTCAAATCGCCGCCCGGGTAGCCCAGGGCGAAGTTCACGGGGTCATCTTCCTGATAGACCCGCTGGGCAAACACCCCCACGACCCCGACATTCAGACTCTGCTGCGGGTCTGCAACGTGCACAACGTACCGCTGGCGACCAACATCGCCACTGCGGATTTGATTATCTCCGCCAAGAGCATGTGATTTCACCGTCCGGGCCCGTGGCGCGCTGCCCGTTGACGGCGGCGCTTTCTCAGTCCCGCAGTACAACTGCGGGACTGAGCCTCCGCTCGCGGAGTCCAACTCCGCGAGATCAGTCCTTCGACTCCGCTCGTTGCACTCGCTCCGCTCAGGATGCAACACTCCTGCGCCCCGAAACTGAAACGCAGCCTTGCTCTGAGGGTGTGCGTCAGTTTTGGGCGAGCTTGCGCCCCCACAGAGGCTTTCCCCAACGTAGCGGCGGGCGGCCCTTCGTCGGGGCTCAGGACAGGCCCTGCCCGCCGTAGGCCGACACAGCGGTCGGCCGCTACGGGACAAACCCGCCCCGAAACTGAAACGCAGCCTTGCTCTGAAATAAACGTGACAATTGCCCAAGAATGTTGTATAATAACAATAGCATCGCGATGCTTCAGCCAGCACGCCCTCGTCAAGGAAAGGGAAGGAGGTGATTGCTATGAAACGCTCTTTCCTCGTTATGGGCCTCGTTCTGGTGCTTATCAGCGTCCTCGTTATCCCTGCTCACGCCGCCCCACCAAAATCCGGCCCCGTCTACCACCGTGTCCGCTGGGGGGAAAACCTGACCCGCATCGCCTGGCGCTACGGCACCACCGTCTGGTCCATCGTCCAACTCAACGGTATCAGCGATCCCAATCGCATCTACGCTGGACAGGTGTTACTCATCTACCCCGGCACGGGCTATTACTACCCCTACACCGTCTACGTGGTTCGTTGGGGCGATACGCTGACCTCCATCGCCTGGCGATTTGGCACCAGCCCGTGGGCCATTGCCCAAGCCAACGGGATTTACAATCTCAACTACATTTACGCCGGACAACGCCTGATTATTCCCAACTAAAAGTGCCCAGCGCGGCACCGCGATGCAAAACCCAACAGAGGGGCACCGCCTCATGACCAGCAGCGGTGCCCTTGTTTTTCCCCCCTACCAGCCCCACCTGACAGTTTGCCCCGACAGGTCTGGAGAAGATGAGCTAACGGGATTTGCCGTATGTGGCGCAGGCTTTCCAGCCTGCGCGGGACGGGCTGGGAAGCCCGTCCTACCTGATGACAACGTCGCCAGTTCTGGCATAAAGTGTCGGGTAGCTAGCCCTCGACATGCGTTGTCCCTACAGAGTGTAGAATTCCAGAAGTCGCTTCTCGGTCTCCCCCTCTATGCGGGCCACGACCTCCACATAAGGCGCGATGCTGGAATGCCGGAGCTTGCGCTTTAGCAACTCGTCCACCTGGAAGATGCCGGCCGAGTTGCTCATGGTAATCTCGATGCGAATGGGCACTTTCTCCCCCTTGTGCAGGGATACAGCATCAATGGCCGCCGCCGAGACCGAGTGGATATTAGTCTCTCCAGCCTCGAAAGGAATGCGCGAGCGCCCCTCGGTCATATCCAGGGCGTCGGCCACTTTCACCACCCCGGCCTCGATAGTCAGACAACGCTCATCCCAGCGGTGAGCGATCATAGCGTGCAAGGTCTCGGCCATGATGATGGTACGAGTCGCTTCATCATAGATTCCCTCCAAAACCTGCCGCAGCTTGGGCACGGCCAGGACCAGGCTGTATTGCTCATGATTATCGCGATGGATGGCAATGCCCAAATCATGGAAGCAAGCCGCCAGCACAACGACGACCTCCGCGTCATCCTGGCTCAACCCGTAATTGGCCTCCACGCTGGAGGTGATCCCCGCCTCCAGCAACAGGCGCAAGAGCTTCAGCGCGGCATTGGCGATGATGTGCACGTGCGTGGCTCCGTGGTCGCTGATGCCACTGCGGTCCACCGCGTTGATGTTGACGCATTTCCACAATTGGTCCAATTCCACATCCTGATTGATGCGCTCCACTATCTGTCGCAATTTTTCATTATGTCTGGTTGGCACTTTCAATGGCATATCTACCCTTTCCTCCATCAGCAGGGCTTCACTTTACAGCGGAAAATGAACAGGCGGGCACAATGCCCGCCTGTTGTAATGGTCAACGAGTATTATCAGTCTTCTTCAAAGCCCTCAAAGTCGTCCTCAAACTCTTCATCCATGAAATCTTCGAAATCCTCCTCGAGGTCCATGTCCTCCGCAAAAGTATCCTCCATCAGGCCGCTAAAGAGAGTCCACTCCTCCAGGGCGCTTTCGGCAGTTTCCCGAATTTCCTCATCCTCGCCCAGGATTGAGAGCTCGTCCAAACGCTCAAAAGCCCCCTCCCAGCCGGTCTGCCCCAGGGACCAGATAGCCTCCAGCTTGATGTCCCGGTCCTCGGCATAGGTCAGCCGCCACAAATCTTTGCCGGCCTCTTCCAGTCCCATCTCCCCGGCGGCGCGGATGGCCTCCAATTGGATTTCTTTTTGTGGGTTGTTTAGCTCTTCGAGGATAATATCCGTCCAGCGCACATTGGCGCTGCGTCCCATAGCGAATATGGCGCTCATCTTCATTTTGGGGTCGGGGTGAGCGTAGGCCTCTTCGATGATGGAAAAGACTTCCTCATCGGTGTGGAAGCCAAGCGCCTCTACGGCGAAGCGGCGTTCGTCCAGCGATTTGCTCTGATCCCGGTACAGGTTGAGCAGGAATTGCTTGACGCGCAAGAAATCCTCCTGGGGCAGCTCCTCGGCACGCATTATCTCTTCCATCTCTTCGCCCCAGTCAAAATCGTAGTCGGCCATCTCCCCTTCGTAGATAAAGCGCCCCAGGGTGATGATCGCCTTGCAACGCACATCCAGGCTGGGATCGTGCTCCGCTTTGTCAAAGAGCACGTCAATTAAATCAGGTTCCGGGTAATCCCATAGATTCTGCACGGCCAGAGCACGGACTTCTTCATCCTCGTCGTTTATGTATTCCAACAGAACAGGCAGATAGTCGGTGGTGAAATCTCCCGCGCCCACCACGTCTCTCAGGAAAGTGATTTTCTCCTCTTTGCTCAGGCTGTCTCTGGTCATGGGCCACCTCCTCCCCCCCGCTTTTTTGCCGCCTTCAGATGCTCAAGGACCTGGAATCCCTCAATGCCCCTTGGATCAAAACGCCTGGTAGCCAGAAGGATTCTCAGAGCAGTGAGTAGGCTATTTAGATTGTACCACGTTTTTGCGTTTTTGACCAGACCTTTTTGCCCGATGTACAATAATTTTAAGGCAGACACCTGCAGTTAATACGTGTTTCAGCTACAAGCCGCCCCAAGGTCGGGCCCGTGGCCCGACGCGGAGGCGGTCCGGGCAACGGCGGGCGGCGTCAAGGACGCCGCACCTGCACCAGCCAATGGGCATGGTGGTGCACCCGGCCACGCTCATCCGTCGTATCCGATTCCTCCAGGCGCAGTATCAGCAGGTCAAAATCGCGGAGCAGGTCCCGCACACCGGCCTCGTCGAAGTAATGATGCAAGACCCCTGCATCAGCGCCCGAAGTGCGGATGAAGGTATCCGGCTCCACCTCCTGCCCCTGCCGGTAGCTATCGTTGCGGGTGGAGATCAACGTCAGCAGAGCCAGCCCTCCCGGCCGCAAAACCCGGCGTATCTCAGCCACGGAGCGCTGAACATCCTCGAGCAAGCCGTGATAGACGACGAAGGCGCTCACCAAACCCTCGAAAGCGCCCTCGCGGTAGGGCAAAGCGGTCATATCACTGTACTGGAGGTGAGCGGTTAACCCTTTGGCGGCCAGCCACTGTCGGGTGTAGCTCAGTCCCCGCGCGGAAATGTCACAGGCCCACACGTCGAACCCCTGACCCGCCAGATAGACCGTATGTCGCCCGGTACCACAGCCCAAATCGAGGACGTGGTGAGCACCCGCCGCGCGCAGCTCGGGCACGAAGTCCCCCACCGCCTCGTAGGGGTCTCGCCAGCGGAATTTCTCTTGTTTGAAAAGCTCATCCCAGACCGGCATCCTGTTCCTTTCCCCCGCCGAAGCGACGGCGGGCCTCCTCGGCGAATATATTGGCCGTGAGGTGGTCAATGTTGCACAGATTGACCTCACGCACGCTGCCCGTCGGGTGAGCTGCCAGAAACTCTTCCACGGTGGAGAGGATGACCTGAGCACACAAGGGTTTCGGAAAACCGAAAATTCCGGAAGAGATACCCGGCATGGACACGCTCTGTAACCCGTGATCGGCAGCCAACTGCAGCGCACTGCGCACGGCGCTGGCCAGCAACTGCGGCTCGTCGCCCTGATTCCGCCACACCGGCCCCACGGCGTGAATCACGTAACGGCAGGGTAGATTGCCCGCCCCGGTGATGGCGGCAGTGCCGGTGCGCACCGGTCCATGCTCTCGCACCCAGCGATTGCTCTCCTCCTGGATGCTGTACCCGCCCCGCCGCACGATAGCGCCGGCCACTCCACCACCGTGGGCCAGATGCTCATTGGCCGCATTGACGATGGCGTCCACGCGCTCCTCCGTCAGGTCCCCCTGGACCACGCGGATAATCTGTCCCGCTTCGGTACGATGTTCGAAGAGAATCTTGCGCACAGCTACCTCCTTATCCCTGCGAACTACGACTTTGGAAGCCGACAGCAACGACTAAATCCACAAACGATAAACCCGATAACGCTTGTATATCCTGGCCCCCATCTTCTCCGCGAGAAGGGGAGTGCGGGGGTTGTCCTCCGAGGTGAGGGACAAATCCGCCCACTTAAAGCCCTTGGCCATAGCGCGCTTGAGCATCTCATCGAAAAGCAACACGCTCACGCCGGTATCCCAGTATTCGGGCAGGACCAGGACGCTCTTGATGGTCAGACACTGGGGTTGACGACGCATG
Source organism: Anaerolineae bacterium (assembly GCA_014360845.1). Taxonomy (GTDB): domain Bacteria; phylum Chloroflexota; class Anaerolineae; order JACIWR01; family JACIWR01; genus JACIWR01. The sequence goes on along the minus strand of JACIWR010000057.1, from coordinate 9,012 downwards.
TACCACCACAGCTTGATGTAATCCCAGGGGTAGCGCAGTCCGTTGGCATGGATGAGCGCCTCGTTCAGGTTAGGGATACCGGGGAACCAGCCCACCGCTTCACCGTTCACCTCGGCAAAGAGGATCAGTTCCGGATCGGCGAAGGCACGGAACGGCTCCAACGAAGCCTGTAGAGCCTCGCGCTGCCAGGGGATGAAGTCGGGTAGATGGGCCAGGGCAGCGTTTATCAAGCGGTAGACTCGCTCCACTTCTTCGTCCCAGTGTGAGAAATCGGCCTGGCGAATCACGAAGTTATGACGCCTGCGGATTTTGTCCGCCAGACGCGAGAGGCGCTGAAAGGACGGGTTCTGGGGATCCGCCGCGATGGCGTAGGCCAGATTGTCCCCCCGCGCCGGTTGGAAGCCAAACCGCTCCAGGAAGTGCTGGTAATAAGGCGGTGTGTGACCACAGAGCAACACCGGCGGACGGTCACGCCCTTCGATGAGCACCCCGTAGCTGTCCTCGTAATCCAGATTGAAGGGACCGAAGAGCGCCTGCAGGCCCCGTTGGGCAGCCCACTCCGTCACCCGGTTGAGCATGGCTTCGGCGACGGAGTAATCCTCCACGCACTCGAAGAAGCCGAACAGGCACTCCTTTTTGTTGCGCTGCTGATTGGTCTTCCGGTCCTCACCGGCGCAGATAGTGCCCACCGGTTGGCCGCCTCGCCAGGCGATGAAAAACTCGGCCTCACCGCGCTGGAAGAAAGCTCCTCGTCGGGGATCAATCGTCTTCGCCCGCTCAGGGAGCAAGGGCGGCACCCATAAGGGATCACCCCGGTAGATGCGCCACGGGAAAGTGAGAAAAACACGGCGCTCTTTGGCGGTCAGAACAGGGCGGACTTCAATGGCACTCATGCGACCTCCCCTCTATAGCTGGCCCGCCGCTTCTCCAGTTCCTGGCAAATCTGCGCGTGGCGGTCTCGGCTCAGCGGATAAACGATGGCGAATAAAATCCCCATACACAGCAAAGCAGCGGGAATGGGACCTACTACGATGCGAATGCCCAAAAGGGCATTGGCCGGCTGTTGGGCTGCGTTAGGCACGTAGCCGGTAAATTCCAACACCAAGAGCGCCAGCGGAATGGCCAGCGACGAAGCGACCTTCTGCATGAGGGTCACCAGGCTGTAAAACATGCCCTCGTGGCGCTGTCCCGTCTGCCATTCATCCCATTCGATGGCATCCGGGATGATGGACCAGGGCAACACATGAGCAGCGCCCACTCCAATGCCGGCCAAAACACACAAAAACAGGATCAAAGCCATGCTGGTGGAGGCGTTCAGGGTGATGAGCACGAGTTGAACCACCGCCCAGAAGGCGATACCGCCGATGTAAGCCCAGCGCTTGTTCCAGTGCCGCGAGGCCCACTCCCACAAAGGCAGCGCCAGAATAGCCGTGATGAAAATCACGCCCATGATGAGTTCGCCCTGGGGTTCGCGCTGCACGCCGTACTTGATAAAATAGAGCAATGTGGTCTGTAGAATATCCACTGCGACCCAGGTGAGCAGAAAGATGGCCACGCTGAAGACGAAAGGCCGATTGCGCGTCGCCGCCCGCAATGACTCCAGAAGCCGGGGTTGCGCTTGCTCCATAAAAGCCGGGCGCTCCCGCGTGCCAAAGAAGGTGAGGAGCAAAGGTAACATGCTGACCAGACCGAAAATGATGCCCATCATCAACACGCGGGGAGCGTTTTCGGGAGTAAATGCGCCGATGAGAGCCAAAGGCACAGTGAAAGAAATCAAGCTACCCAGAATGGAGAAGAACATGCGATAAGTGGTCAGGGCTGTACGCTCATCGTAGTCCAGGGTCAGCTCTGGGGTCAGGGCGTAGTAGGGCATGTAAACGAAGGTGGCCGCCGCGTCAAAAAGGACGTAAGCGAGAGCGTAGTGGATGGCCAACGCCACCTGGCTGTGCCAGGGCGGTCGCCACCAGAGCAGGGCAAAGGCCAGGGCAAAAGGCAGCGCTCCGAAGAGCAGGAAGGGCCGCCTCCGCCCCCACCTCGTCCGCGTCCGATCCGAGATGTGGCCGATAAGCGGGTCGTTGATGTAATCCCAACTTCGTCCGACGAAAATGGCAGCAGCGGCAATCCCCGGAGGAATGCCCACCACATCGGTCAAGAAAATGGCGAAATAGGCCCCGATGATGGTCGTGGTGAGGCTGAATCCGGTATCCCCAATCCCATACAGGAACTTGGTGCGGCGCGACAGGCGTTCGGACATCATGCACTCCTTAATGCGGAAAGACGACCGCCGAAAGGCGTGGACGACCAGGGGTCACAAGTATAGCACGGTTATCGGGGTTAGGCAAAAGTCCCCTGCCTGGGGTGTCCTCAGCTCGCCCTACTGCTGGGACGGCGGGCAGGGCTCTTTTCCTTCTACAACCAGCACCGCCTGTTCACGGCGGTACTCAGCCGAACCCAACCCACCCTCCGCCTGGCCTTATTTGAAAAGCTGGCGCTTTTGTGGTATGATAGCCGCGTATGCGGCTTTTCACACACATTACCACAGAAAGGTGAACGAGCATTGAGAAAGATCTGCGTCATCGGTACAGGCTATGTGGGATTGGTCACGGGCACATGCTTCGCCGACCTGGGCAATCTGGTGACCTGCGTGGACATTGACGAGAAAAAAATCGCCAAGCTAAAAGCCGGTCACATGCCCATTTACGAGCCCAGCCTGGCGGAGATGATCCAGCGCAACGCCCAAGCAGGCCGCCTGCGCTTCACCACGTCTTACGAGGAGGGGCTCAAGGAAGCGGAGTTTGTCTTCATCGCCGTCAACACCCCGATGGGAGCCGAGGGCGAGGCGGACCTCTCCTACGTGCGTGCCGCCGCCCAACAAATCGCCGAGGTGATGGATCACCCCTTGATCATCGTCAACAAGAGCACCGTGCCCATCGGCACCGGTGACTGGGTCGCCGAGATAATCAGCCGTCACCAGCCGCAGCCCATCGAGTTCGCTGTGGTCTCCAACCCCGAATTCCTGCGCGAGGGTTCCGCCGTGCACGATTTCATGTACCCGGACCGCATCGTCTTGGGCTCTCTGAATCGCGAGGCGGCGGAGAAGGTGGCGCAACTTTATCTCTCTCTGCGCGCCCCGATTATGATCACCGATTTGCGCACCGCCGAGATGATTAAATACGCCTCTAACGCTTACCTGGCCAATCGCATTTCCTTCATCAACGAGATTGCCAGCATCTGCGAGGCGCTGGGCGCGGACGTGAAAGAGGTAGCCGTGGGCATGGGTTACGACAAGCGCATCGGCTCCTCGTTCCTGGAGGCCGGGGTGGGCTACGGTGGGTCTTGTTTCCCCAAGGACGTCAGCGCGCTGGCGCACATGGCCTCCATCCATGGCTGCCATCCCCAGTTGCTGCGCACGGTGATGGAAATCAACCGCGACCAGCGACGGCGCATCATCCAAAAGCTGCGCGATCTCCTGGGCACGCTGGATTGCAAAACCATTGGTGTGTTGGGGCTGGCTTTCAAGCCCAACACCGACGACATGCGCGAAGCGCCATCGGTGGAGATAATCCACTTGCTGCAAAACGAGGGGGCCCACGTCCGCGCTTACGACCCGGTGGCCATGGATCGCGCCCGCGAGATATTGACCGAGGTCACTTTCTGCAAAGACCCTTATGAAGTAGCCCAGGGATGCGATGCCTTGATCGTCGTCACCGAGTGGAATGAGTTCAAACACCTGGACATGAACTGGATCAAGCAGGCCATGCGCCAGCCAGTGCTCATTGACGGACGCAATATCTACGATCCGGAGGAGATGAAAGCCCTGGGGTTCACCTATCGAGGCGTGGGACGGGGGTATTAAGGGGACAAGGTGAGGGGGGAGAGGGGGAGACAAGGGGATTTGGTCAGGAGACCTTCGCCCATCGCCAGTGCACGTAACACGCAACACGTAACACAGCAACCAAATAGACAAGAGGAGTTCACTCTACATGAAGAACATCGCTATCGTGGGCGGTGGCATTACCGGCATGGCCGCCGCTGACACTCTTAGCCGGGCCGGTCATCGTGTCACCATTTTCGAGCGCGACGAGACGATAGGTGGCCTGGCCGGCTCCTTTGAAGTCAACGGCGTTTATCTGGAGAAGTTCTATCACCACCTGTTCACCAGCGACACGGCAATGGAGCAGTTCATCCATGAGCTGGGGTTGGGGGATGATTTCGCGTGGAAACCGACGGTCACCAGTTACTACGCCCATCGCATCTACCGCCTGGCCACGCCCATGGACGTGCTGCGCTTCACCCCCCTGCCTTTTTTCGACCGCATTCGCCTGGGGATGCTGGCCATCATTCCCCGTTTCATCAGCAACTGGAAACCTCTGGAGCATATCACCGCCAAAGAATGGCTTATCCGCCTGGCGGGCGAGCGGGTGTACCGCCAGGTGTGGGAGCCGCTGCTGCGCCAGAAATTCGGGCGCTACGCCGATCAAGTAGCGGCCGTCTGGTTTTGGAACAAGCTCAAACTGCGCGGCGGCTCGCGCGGCAAAGGACAGGCCGAGTATCTGGGCTACCTGCGCGGCGGATTCGGCAGGGTGCTGGACGCCTGGGAGCAGCGGTTGCGCGCCCAGGGGGTAATCATCCGCACCCAATCACCCATCGAAGAGGTGCGCATCGAGAACGGCGCGGCTTCCGGCGTGATGGTGAACGGTGTCCACGAGCCCTTCGATGTCGTCCTGGTCACGGTCGCTCCGGAATTGTTCGCCCGGCTGGCTCCCGGCTTGCCGGCGGACTACCGCGCCCGCCTGGAGAAGATTGTCTACCTGGCCAATGCCTGCCTGGTGCTCAAACTCAAACGCGGTCTCAGCAACACCTACTGGCTGAACATCAACGATCCTGAGATACCCTTTGTAGCGCTGATAGAGCACACCAACATGCAGCGCCCGGAGGAATACGGCGGCGCGCACCTGGTCTACCTCTCGCGCTACATGGCCCCCGACGACCCCTACTACCAAATGTCGGCCGAGGAATTGTTCCAGGCATACCTGCCTGGCTTGAAGAAGCTGTTTCCGCAGTTCAACGAGGAATGGGTGGAACGAGTGTGGGTCTGGCGCGAGCGATACACTCAGCCGGTGATCGGCCTGCGTTACTCGGAGCTCAAACCGCCGTTCAAGACCCCGGTGAAGAACCTGTGGCTCTCGTGCATGGCCCAGGTATACCCCGAGGATAGAGGGATGAATTACGCGCTGGTGTATGGGCGCAAAGTGGCCGAGGAAATGATGGCCGCGTGGACCGCGACGTGAGAGGGATGTGTGACCGAGAACCAATACCCCAAACTGCGAGCCATTGACGTCCGCCCGGTCGTCCTCGACGGACGACCGGTTATTCTCCTGCGGGACCCCCTGCAACTGACGGACAAGACGGTGATCATCTCCCAGGAGCTGGCTCCGGTGCTGGCTTTGTGCGACGGGACGCGCGACCTCAACGCCCTACTGGCTTCCCTGACCATCCGCTACGGCCTGCGCGTCGGACCGGGGGTGTTGTCACAACTGATGTGCACCCTGGACGAAGCGCTGCTCCTGGAGAACGAGCGCTTCGCCCGGGCTCGCCAGCAAATCCTGGTGGAATATCGCCAGGCCCCCTCGCGACCCCCCATCAGCGCCGGCCAGTCTTATCCGACCGACGCGGAAGAGCTTAAACGCCTGTTGCGCGGCTACCTGGAAGCCGTGGAGAGCGCCTCCCCCGGCTCCTCCACCGTCCGGGGACTGATCAGTCCGCACATTGATTATGAGCGCGGCGGACCGGTTTACGCTGCCGTGTGGAAGCAGGCCGGGGATTCGGTCCGGAGAGCCGATTTAGTGGTGCTGCTGGGCACCGATCATTACGGGGACGGCCTGGTGACCCTGACGCGCCAGCATTACAGCACGCCCTTTGGGGTACTGCCCACGGCGCAGGATGTGGTGGATACCCTGGCCGAGGCCATAGGCGAGGATGAAGCCTTTGCCGGGGAGCTGTACCATCGCTGCGAGCATTCCATCGAACTGGCCGCCGTCTGGCTCCATTACCTGCGCGAAGGCCAACCCTGCGAGCTGGTGCCCATCCTGTGCGGCTCTTTCAATCAATTTGTGCAGGGCGAGGCCAACCCGCAGCACCATCCGATAATCAACAAGCTGGTGGAGGCGCTCAGGCAGGCGACGGCTCAACGCCAGGTCCTCGTCGTGGCTGCTGCCGATCTTTCCCACGTCGGCCCGGCCTTTGGCGGCGCGCCCCAGGACCTGTGGGAACGTGCTCGCTTGCAAGCCGCCGACGACGAACTCCTCGCCCAGGTATGCGCTGGCGACGCGGAGGGCTTCTTCGCCGCCATCAAACGCGACGGCAACCAACGCAACGTTTGCGGACTGCCCCCCATCTATTTGGCTCTGCGCCTGTTAAGCCCGGTGCAGGGCGAACTCATAGCTTACGACCGCTGCCCGGCCGACCAACAGGGCACTTCTTTTGTGTCGGTGTGCGGCGTCGTATTCCACTAGGCCGGGTTTGTCACCCGACCCGCTTCCCCAAAAGGAGGACACCATGTCTGAGGACGTGTACCGCCAACTGGCTCAACGTCTGGATGCCATCCCCAACGGCTTCCCGGCCACAGAGAGCGGGGTAGAACTGCGGCTGCTGGCCAAACTCTTCACCCCGGAGGAAGCAATTCTGGCCGCCGTGATGCGCCTGAGCCGCGAGCCGGCAGCCGACATCGCCGCCCGTGCCGGTGTAGACCCCAACATAGCTTACCGCACGCTCAAAAGAATGGCGCGCAAAGGGCTGATCCGCGCCCAAAAAGGAGAAGGGCAACTGGTTTTCGGCCTGATGCCTTTCGCCGTCGGCTTCTACGAGGAGCAGTTGCCGCGCATGGACGAGGAACTGGCGGCGCTCTTCGAGCAGTACTACCAGGAGACCCAGGGCGGAGCCATCATCCGCGACGCGCCTCCCGTTCACCGCGTTATCCCCGTTGAAGAAGCCATCCCCTTCGACCTGGAGATTTTCCCTTACGAGCGGGCCTCCGAGTTGCTGGAAGGAGCCAAAGCGTGGGGTGTGCGCGACTGCATCTGCCGTGTCCAGCAGCGACTGGTGGGCAAAGGCTGTGATCACCCGGTCGAGAACTGCCTGGTGTTCGCCCCGGTGGAGAGCGCTTTCGACCACAGCGAGGTGACTCGCGCCATCACCAAAGAGGAAGCATTGCGCATCCTGCACGAGGCCGAAGAAGCGGGGCTGGTGCACTCCACGGCCAATCACCGCGACCAGCATTTCTACATCTGCAACTGCTGCACTTGCTCTTGCGGGATATTGCGCGGCGTGGCTGAGTTCGGCATCCCCACCGCCATCGCCAGCTCCGATTTCCATGCCGTGGTGGAGACAGAGGTATGCGCCGGCTGTGGCGATTGCCTCGAGCGCTGCCAGTTCGGGGCGCTTTCTGTGCCAGAGGACGTTTGCGTGGTGGATTACGCGCGCTGCGTCGGTTGCGGACTGTGCGCCACGGTATGCCCCACCGGCGCACTGCACCTGGAGCGCCGCCCCGAGGGCGAGGCCCCCCCGCTACCGGCGGACATCAAAGAGTGGACAAGCCAGCGGGCTCAGGCACGCGGCCTGTCCCTATCCGATGTGCTGTAGCGGCGGCCCGCTGCGGCGCTTTCGGAGGTGGACAGCCCAAAGAGCCGCCTACCTGCCGCCCGAGCGGCGGGTAGGGCTCTCTTTATCTCACTCGATAGAGCCGGTCCGTCGCCCGAAAGGGTCTCTGCACTTCCCCAGTGACCGCCTCAGCCGAGCCCAACCCGCCCTACTGTCGAGACGGCGGGTAGGGCTCTCTGCCTCCCGCAACCAGCACCGCCTGTTTCACGGCGGTGCGTTCTCAGCCCGCCCTACTGTGACCGCTTCCAGGGGCGGACAGGGCCGTCCGCCGCTACCAATCGGCGAGACACCGTAGCGGCGGCCCGCTGTAGCCGCCTTCAGGGGCGGACAGGGGCATCTGTCTGCCCCCCTACCGGCCCCGCAGGAGCATCTCCGCTGCCGTGTAGGGGTCTACCTCCCGGCGCACCATGCGCTCGATCAATTCATCCCACTGCTCCGGCGCTATCCTGCTCACGAATTGGCGCATCAATTGCTCGCGCAAGAGGTGTTCAAACTCCGCCGCCACGCGCTCCCGCTCCCGCTGACCGAACAATCCGCTCTCCCGCAGGAAAGCAGCGTGCGCCTCAATAGCCTGCACCAGGTCGGGCACGCCCTCCCCGCGCACGGCGATGGTCTTGCACACCGGCGGTCGCCACACCTGTCCTGAGAGTCGAAGGGCTTGTCCTGAGCCACGTCGAAGGGCCTGCCCTCCGACGTGGGAAGCGTGGTTCAGGTCGAGCATCATCTGGATAGCGGTGACGGTGTGATCCGCGCCCTCGCGGTCGGCTTTATTGACGGCGAAGATGTCGGCGATCTCCATGATGCCCGCTTTGAGGGCTTGAATCTCGTCACCCAGGCCCGGCGCTTCAACGACGATGGTGGTGTAAGCGGTTTTGGCGATGTCCACCTCGGCCTGGCCCGCCCCCACCGTCTCGACGAAAATCATCTCGTAACCGGCTGCGTCCAGCACTTTAATCGCGTCGGCGGTGGCCCGCGCCAGGCCGCCCAAACTGCCCCGCGTGGCCATGCTGCGCACGAAAATGCCCGCATCGCCGGCCAGATCGCGCATGCGGATGCGGTCCCCCAGAATCGCCCCGCCAGAGAAGGGACTGGTGGGGTCCACGGCGATGACTCCCACCGTGCGCGGCGGGTTCCAGCGGCGGTAGGCCTTGGCCAGCTCGTTGACCAGCGTGCTCTTGCCCGTGCCCGGTGCGCCGGTCACGCCGACGATGTACGCCCGTCCCGTGTGGGGATACAACGCCGCTAAAGCCTCTCGCGCCCCCGGCACCTCATCTTCAATGTGCGAGATCAAGCGAGCAATGGCCCGGCGGTTGCCCTTGAGGGTGTCTTGGATCAGGTTCATAATGAGTCAAA
>JACIWR010000569.1 GCA_014360845.1 Anaerolineae bacterium | reverse complement strand
ACTTGAATCTATTCAAACCGATTCCGCCCGACGAGGCGCGAGCCCGGCTGGACCTGCCTCCGGACCACCAGATGGTGCTTTTCGTGGGCCGCATCGAGCCCTTGAAAGGCATTGATACTCTCCTGCGAGCCATGGCCCTGGTCACCCGCAACTATCCCAACTGGCAAGAGCGTCTTTGCGTCTGCGTCATCGGCGGCGACCCCTCCGACAGCCCGCAGCACGTAAACGAGGAAATGGCACGCCTGAAGCAACTGCGCAACGAACTGGGCATCGGCGACCTGGTCGTTTTTATGGGCGCACAGGACCAGGACACCCTCAATGTGCACTACTCCGCCGCTGCCATGGTGGTCATGCCTTCCCACTACGAGTCCTTTGGCATGGTCGCCTTGGAAGCCATGGCCTGCGGCACACCGGTCATCGCCTCCAAAGTGGGAGGGCTGACCTTCACCGTGCAGGACGGCGTGACCGGCTTTCTCGTGCCAGAGCGCGACCCGCAAGCGCTGGCCGACAAGATTTCCCTGCTACTGCACGACGCTGAGTTGCGGCAGCGCCTGGGAGCCCAGGCAGTCCAACGGGCGCGACGCTACAGTTGGCCCATAGTGGCTGATCAAATTGTGGCTTTATACGAGCGAGTTGTCACTCAGGCTGTTCCAGAGCAGATAAAACTTGAAACGTAAATCACGGTTTCACGTTTCACGCTTTACGCTTCACGAAGAAGGAGACATCGCCTATGACAGAAACCACCACCCAAGCAAACGACTTCAAACGAGTACTGGCCATCATGGCCCATCCCGACGACGCCGACCTGTCCAGCGCCGGCACATTAGCCAAGTGGATCAAAGCCGGTCGAGAGGTATACTACGTCGTCTGTACCTGCGGTGACAAGGGCAGCAAAGACCCCGAGATGACCCCCCACCGCCTGACGGCTATTCGCGAGGAAGAGCAACGGGCGGCCGCCCGGGTGCTCGGTGTCAAAGAAGTTATCTTCCTGCGGCACAAGGACGGCGAACTGGAGGCCACTAAAGAGTTCCGCGCCGAGATTGCCCTGCTCATCCGCCACTACAAGCCCGACATCGTCATCACCCACGATCCGTGGCGACCCTATCTGCTGCACCCTGATCACCGCGCCGTGGGCATCACCGTCTGTGACGCTATCGTCTCCGCCCGCGATCACCTCTTCCTGCCGGCCCAGGCAGCCATCGGCCTGGAACCTTTCGAGCCGGCCGAGCTCTACCTGTGGGGCCCGGCCGAGCCCGATTACATTGAGGACATCAGCGAGACGATAGAACTGAAGCTGGAAGTGATCGCCCAGCATAAAAGCCAAACGCGCAGCCCCGATTGGCGTGAGCGCATCCGTCAGTGGGCCGCCCACACCGGCGCGCCTCATGGCCTGGCATACGCTGAGGCCTTCAAGTTGATACAACTCCGCTCGGTATTCTAAGCCCCGAAGAACATCATCCCAAGGTAACTGCTCAGGTTGTCCCTGTCGGCGATTGAAATCGCCTCTGAAGGCCTTCGGCCAGGCGTCCACCGGCGTGGACGCCTCTGTCCGCGTAGGCGGACATCCAGCCGTAGGCTCTATGGCGCGGTTTCAACCGCCAGCCTGAGCAGTTACATCCCAAGAAACAAGGACA
>JACIWR010000568.1 GCA_014360845.1 Anaerolineae bacterium | reverse complement strand
CTGACGCCCAACCACTACACTTTCGTCGGGCGACGGGGCACTACCTATACCGCTACTTGGGATACAGATACCTATGAGGTGCGCATCAACACGCCGGATGGTACCTTCCCGTGGGATTGGATGTCCTTCGTCGGCCCCGATGGGGTTATCTCCCTGAGCGGACTCAGTGGTATTGGTAGCACTTTTACCTTCTCGGAGGCCTCCAGTCTGGCCGGGGCCGAACCAGGCGACGTTATCCGTGTCAAGGGTAGGGATGTTCATAACCTTGCTCACGTGACCAAGATTGGCTTGGTCATTGACTCTGGGACTGCTGTGCAGCGGGCCTGGTTCTCCGAAGGAACGATCACGACCTACATCTTGGCTCCTGATTACATCGGCTACGAGGCCCAGGTCCTGGGACGCTCCGTTACCGTACGTTTGTTTCATCTGGCTCCCGCTGAATTTCAACCGGTCGGTGTCTTTGAAGTGCATGTGGACGATCCCACCGATGCGCGGCTGATTTTCGCCACCGACCTGGAGCCAGCTTTGAGTTACCGTTATGCCGTCGAATTCCGCAACACAGCGGATACAGTTTTGGACTTTGATACGGAGCATCAGGCTGTTGTCGGATATGCCACGCTCAACACCGACGATGAAAACTTTTATGGACAACCGGTGCCGGCTTATGTCTACAGTGATAGTCCGGTGCACTCGTGGAGCGCAAACAATCTCTCCTTCGACAGCTATCTCAACGCTGATGCTCTGGATGGTCAGATAGCTTCTGGCGCTAACGATGGTCGAGTGGCCATTTCCACCTGGGCTCAGCCCACACAACATTTCTACATCGGCAGTGTCGTCCTCGACGATGCTCTACGCGCCGATCCCAGCGGACCGAGGACGATTCTGCGCGATGCCCGCCTGGCAGCTCTGCACCAATTGCCCGTGATAGACGCGCCAGACCTGCCAGCTTTCAAGTTCGTCAACATTGTGTCGAATTTGCTCAACACCTATTTGATCAACCCTGATGGCAAAGTCTACGCTGTGGACAAAGCTGTTGTCTACGCGCCGGATACCCTTTCACCACCGGTGACCGTGCCCGAACTACTTCCCGATGCTTGGATCACCGCTTTTCAGGACATGCTCACTGAGTTTGCCAGGTACCAGTACACGGCTGGGGGGCAAGGGAGATATTGGTGGAAGGCTGATGGCAGCGGCTATCCTCCCACGCCCAGTTGGTATGCCGGCAATATCGTGGATACTTTCTATTTCGTGCCCGATGGGCGTGTCTCTGTCTTGTGGCAGTTTTCCGATGCTTACTCTACTGCTGAGTTCATCAGTTCTCTGGCCAGCCTGTATAGACTTACCGGTGACCTGGCGTATGTCCGGTCGTTGGAAAGCGCCTTCAACTCCGCACTCAACGCTTTACAGACCTTTGACAGTGCCTATGATGCCGAATTCGGCGAAGATGGTAATCGTTTCCCGAACTTACTCTATCCTATGTCTGATTTGAGCCGCATTCAGGGCGAGTATCCTTCCGAGACCGGTCAGGTGATTCAAGCTTATGAGGATGCTGCTGACCTGCTGGATGCATTGGGCCGTTCAAGCGAGGCCCAGAGCGTGCGCGAGGATTGGGTCACGCCGATGCGGGCAGCTTTTG
>JACIWR010000567.1 GCA_014360845.1 Anaerolineae bacterium | reverse complement strand
TCTGCCAGCGCAGCAATGCCGAGGGGCGGCGCGGCGGTCCCGCCGAGGCGATGCGCGACGCCGATGTCTGCATCGCACTCAGCAAACCGGGGCCGGGGACGATTCTACCGGAGTGGGTGAAAGGTATGGCCGAGGATGCGATTATCTTCCCCTGCGCCAACCCCGTCCCCGAAATCTGGCCCTGGGAGGCAAAAGAGGCCGGGGCGCGGGTCGTTGGCACGGGGCGCAGCGACTTCCCCAATCAGGTCAACAACTCGCTGGGCTTTCCGGGCATATTCCGCGGCGTGCTGGACGTGCGAGCCACGACCATCACCGATGAGATGGCCATCGCCGCCGCCGAGGCCCTGGCCCGTTGCGCAGAGGAGAAGGGACTCGACGAAGAACACATCTTGCCCACGATGGACGACTGGGAAGTCTTCCCCCGGGAAGCGGCTGCTGTGGCCATGAAGGCCCAGGAGCAAGGCGTGGCCCGGCTGACCCTGTCCTACGATGAAGCATTGCACAAAGCACAGCAGATCATTCAGCAAGCGCAAGAGATGACGCGTTTTCTGATGGAGAAGGAGCTGATCCCGCCAGTGCCGGCGGAGTGGTCTTGAGATAGTCGTGAAAGCGGGGTAAAGGCGTAGCGGCGGACGGCCCTGCGGTGCTTGGTGTCCCTTCGGCTGCGTTCAGGGCACAGCGACGGTGGGCCGCTACGTCTTCCCACTAATTACACGAGGAGGGGAAAGCATGTACGAGTTACTTGTCATTGGCGGTGGACCGGCCGGCATCACTGCGGCAGCAACAGCGATTAACCAGCGGTTGGAGACGTTGATTATCGCCGAGCGTTGGGGTGGGCAGACCACCTACACCATGCAACTGGAGGATATGGAGGGGCGAGAGCCCATCACCGGCGAGGCGTTGTTGGACGCTTTTCGCCGCCAACTGGACTACCTGGATTTCGTCCGTCGCTTCGACACCGTGACCAGGGTGACGCCCGTGGAGCAGCATTTCGAGGTGGAAACGGCACAGGGTGATCGCTTTGAAGGGCAGGCTCTGATTATCGCCACGGGCGCGAAACCTCAGCGGCTCAACGTCCCTGGGGAGATGCGACTGGTGGGACGAGGGTTGAGCTATTCGGCGGCCTCTCACGCCAGTTTGTTCCTGGGCAAGAACGTGGCCGTAGTAGGCAACGGGCGACGGGCGCAGTGGGCGGCGGCGTCCCTGGCTCGCAAAGCGCACCGGGTGTTTCTGCTCGCTCCAGAACCGCTGGTGACGACGCCCCTGGCAGCCAAACTCCGCAAGACCAAGAACGTCGAAGTCATAGAAGGGGCCAAGGTGCGAGAGGTGCTGGGTGATCGCTTTGTGGAGGGTATCGTGGCGGAGATGCCCGACGGCGAGGTCCGCGAGATACTGGTCAAGGGAGTCTTCGTCAAATTGGCGCGCACGCCCAATTCCGAGCTGGTGCGGGAGTGGGTGGATTGTGACAGCCGGGGACACATCATTGTGGATGTGCATTGCGCCACCAGTTGGCCGGGGGTGTTTGCTGCCGGGGATGTGACTCTCGTCTCGGAACAGGTGTTGTTGCACATCGGCGATGGGGCCAAGGCGGCCATCTCGGCTTACCATTACCTGTTGATGCGCTGACCGGCACGACGTATCTTCACAATAATT
>JACIWR010000566.1:1342-1713 GCA_014360845.1 Anaerolineae bacterium | reverse complement strand
AGAATGATGAACCATCCCCCCTTCTGGCTTATGCAATTGACGCCTGGCCCGCTTTGTGCTAATATATCTCAAGCCGTGCAGTTAGCCCCAACCAGCGCGGGGCCATGCCCCGCCGCATCCGCGTCAGACCACGGGCCTGACCTACCTGGGACGGCTGCACAGGTCGAGATATTGATGTTCCCGAACAGTACTTCGCCTGGCCCGCTGATGAAGTAACTCATGGAGGCTTTACTTGTCACCTAATGCCAAGCGCTGGAAACTCCCCGAACCGCTGCCCCCTTCATATCAGGACCGTTTCCCTGGTGTGCCTTCTCTCCTGCTCCGCTTGATGTATAACCGGGGGATTACCTCACCGCAAGCCGTGAGAGACT
>JACIWR010000566.1:0-1332 GCA_014360845.1 Anaerolineae bacterium | reverse complement strand
CGCCTGCCGGGCATGCACCAGGCGGTGGACCGTCTGCGGCGGGCCATCCGTGCCGGGGAGAAAATCGCCGTTTACGGCGATTTCGACGCGGATGGGGTGTCGGCGACCGCTGTGTTGACGGAGACTTTGCGAGCGCTGGGGGCGGATGTGTGCCCCTATATCCCCCATCGTGTGGACGAGGGATACGGTCTTAACCTGGACGCCCTGCGCCGGCTCTACCGCCAGGGTGTGCGCCTGGTGGTCACCGTGGACTGCGGCATCCGTTCCGTGGCCGAGGTCGAGGCCGCGCAACGGGGCATGGATCTGATCATCACCGACCATCACTCGGTGGGACCTGAGTTACCTCCCGCAGTGGCGATCATCAATCCCAAAATCCCCGATAGCACCTATCCCTTTGCTCAACTGTCCGGCGTCGGCGTGGCTTTCAAGCTGGCTCATGCTCTCTTGCTCGCCCAAGAAAAAACAGCAGGCCAGTCGCCGCTGATGGCAGAGGATTTACTTGACCTGGTGGCCTTGGGCACGGTAGCGGACATCGTCCCCCTGCTGGATGAGAATCGCCACCTGGTTCGTCTGGGGCTGGAACGTCTCAACAAGCCGCAGCGACCGGGACTTGAAGCCCTCATCAATCAGGCAGGAGTGCGTCCTGGGACGATCACGGCGACGACCATCGGCTATGTCCTGGGACCGCGGCTGAACGCGGCTGGCCGCCTGGCCGATGCGATTACCAGCTACCATCTTCTGACCACGCGCGATGCAACTGAAGCCCAGCGCCTGGCCGCGAAGCTCGATGAGACCAACCGCCGCCGGCAAAAGTTGACGGAAGAGATGCTGGAACAGGCCCGTGCCCAGGTTTTGGCCGAGGGGGCGGACAGCCCGCTGCTTTTCGCCGCGGGAGAGAACTTCCTGCCGGGTGTCGTTGGCCTGGTGGCCGGCCGTCTGACGGAGGAGTTCTATCGGCCCGCCGTGGTGGTGGAGGTGGGCGAGGAGCAGAGTCGGGGCTCCTGCCGCAGCATTCCTGATTTTCACATCACTGCCGCTCTGGATCGCTGCCGAGATCTGTTGGTGCGGCACGGTGGCCACGCGGCCGCGGCGGGCTTCACAGTGGAGAACCGCCATCTGGACCTGTTGCGCGAGCGGTTGCGGGCCATCGCCGAGGAGGAGTTGGCCGACAAGGAGTTGCTGCCCACGGTGGAGATTGACGCCGAGGTCGCTTTGAGCGAGATGGACTGGGCTACTCACGCTTTGCTGGAGCAGATGGAACCCTGCGGTAATGCCAATCCCGTTCCCCTGTTTCTCAGCCGGGGGGTGGTGGTGCGCCATTGCCGGCCGGTG
>JACIWR010000565.1:859-1779 GCA_014360845.1 Anaerolineae bacterium | reverse complement strand
AAACTGCGGGGTCGGTTGAAACGCTCCCGCCTGGAAACGGACCTGATAGCCGTGGGCGATCAGGTGCGCGTTAGACCCCTGGCCAACGGCAGCGGTCTCATCGAGGAAGTGCTTCCCCGGCGCTCGGCCCTTTCGCGCCGGGCGGTGCGCCTGGGCGCGGAGGCCGAGCAGGTCCTGGTGGCCAATCCCGACCAGGTCGTGTTTGTCTTCGCCGTGCGCGAACCAACGCCCCGGCTGCGCATGTTGGACCGTTTCCTGGTCATCGCCGAGGTCAATGAGCTGCCGGCGGTGATCTGCGCGAATAAAATAGACCTGGCGGACGAGGGCGAACCCCAGGCCATCTTCGGGATATACGAGGAAATCGGGTACGAGGTGTTGTACACCAGCGCCGTCACCGGTGAGGGGGTGGACGCGCTGCGGGAGGTGCTGGTGGGGCGTCTCTCTGTGTTAGCCGGCCCCTCTGGAGTGGGCAAATCCAGCCTGTTGAACGCCATTGACCCCGGCCTGGGTTTAGCCGTGCGAGGAACCAGTCGGAAAACGGGGAAGGGGCGACACGCCACCGTTATCCCAGAGATCATTCCCTTAAGCGCCGGCGGGTACGTGGCCGATACGCCCGGGGTGAAAGCTCTGGCCCTGTGGGACCTGGTGCCCGAGGAGTTGGATGCCTATTTCCCGGAGATGCGTCCCTGGGTAGCACAATGTCGGTATCCGGGGTGTTCCCATATCCATGAGCCAGACTGCGCCGTGAAAGCCGCCGTTGAACGGGGGGACATCTCACCCGCTCGCTACGACAGTTATACGCGCATGTACTACAATCTGGCTGAGACAGACTGGTGGGAGTAAGTTCATTCGCAGAAGCTTGGGAGGGGGAAGATGGGAGGCGACCGGGTAGAATATCTCCTGATCCGAGACCTGCCCAA
>JACIWR010000565.1:0-849 GCA_014360845.1 Anaerolineae bacterium | reverse complement strand
CTGGCTGAGACAGACTGGTGGGAGTAAGTTCATTAGAGTCGTTGCGCCATAAGCCATTGGACACAGAAACACACGGAAAATCACAGAAACTGGTGGTCTCCCTATAAAGTGTTGGCGGGTATTTTACCGCGGTTGGTGTAGCAGCCACCCTTTCCATAGCGCGACCTGACAGCTCCCAGCGGTAAGAAACCGCACCTACCATCGCCATTCCTCCAACAACACTCAAGGGGGAGATTACCGAGGGTTGGAAGGGGGGAAGATGGGAGACGACCGCGTAGAATATCTCCTGATCCGAGACCTGCCCAAAGGCGAGCGGCCCCGAGAGCGGCTAGAGCGCTATGGGCCCCAGGCTCTGTCCAATGCCGAACTACTGGCCATTATCCTGCGCACCGGCGTGCAGGGCGAGAGCGTGCTCAACCTGGCCAGCCGCTTGCTGGCCCGCTACAACGGCTTGTTGGGCCTGGCCCGGGCTAACTTCGGCGAGTTGTGCGCCGAGCACGGCCTGGGACCGGCCAAAGCAGCCCAGCTCATGGCCGCGCTAGAACTGGGCCGCCGCCTGATGATCGCCTCTCCCGAAGAGCGCCCCGTGGTCCGCTCCCCGTCCGACGCCGCCAGTTTGCTGATGATGGAGATGGCCCCTCTCCAGCAGGAACACCTGCGCCTGCTTCTCCTCGACACCAAGAACCGCGTACTGGGCACCCCCACGGTGTACATCGGCAGCCTCAACATGTCGGTGTTGCGCGTGGGGGAGGTTTTCCGCGAGGCGATCCGCCAAAACTGCGCGGCCATCATCGTGGCCCACAATCACCCCTCCGGCGATCCCACCCCCAGCCCCGAGGACATCGCCGT
>JACIWR010000564.1 GCA_014360845.1 Anaerolineae bacterium | reverse complement strand
TCGTAGACCGTGTCCCCATCGAAATCTACCTCCAGACGGCCGTTTACGACGCGCACCGGGCCGCGTGAAAGAGGCTTCGGCACAGGGATGAGGCGCCGTGCTCCCAGCGAACCCAGGTCGAGTCTCTCCTGGCCTTCGACTTGGAGAGCCAGCGTGTCGGTTGCGTAGCCTGGGCGCCAGGCCCAGAGACGATAGGAGCCCGCCGGAACCGCAGGAAAGAGGACCTCCCCGCGCAGGTCGCTGAGCGCCTGGCGGCGGCAATCCAGCCCGTCGATCGTGACGACCGCGGCCGGAAGCGGTTGCCCCTGCTCTGCAACACGCACGTTCACCTGTGTGGTGGGCGGCTCGTATAGGCGCCCATAGAAGAGAAGGTTGTCGATCCACAGGCTAAGGGCCCTGTCCCGAGAACTCTCGTCGGCTTTGAACTGTACCGCCTGCAGGGTGCGAAGGACATCCTCGCTGCTCTCCCGCTGTCCCCATGACGGTTGGTGGAAATCCTGGCGGAAGTCGAATTCGTACACTCGCCACTCCCTGGGCACCTCGGGGATGCGCACGAAGTACTCGGCCCAGTCATCTGAGGTGACAGCGGACTTTAGCGAGACGATGAGCGGCTGCCCTTCTCCCCTGAGGGCGACAGCGAAGCCTTCGTAGGCTCGGGCATCGAACGTGACCTGGTCGTTCTGCCCAAACAGAAATCTGATCAAGGCAAACGGGTTCTGCACTGTTGAGCCAAGCACGTAGCGAAACTGATACGCACGCGAGGAGAGATAGCCCCCGGCGCTCGGCGTCACAGCGACGCCTGGCGCCGGCAGCGTCGTCGAGCCTTGGTCTTTGTGGGTCTGCCATCGCCCCTGCGGCGGATAGACGACCGCAGGGCCGGCATGCTCGGCGTCGTCGAGCAGGACAAAGGAGCGCCAATGGCCTTCTGCTTGCCAGCAGGTGTCGTACCACACCTCCAGGTCCTGGGCCGAGAGCGCACCATTGCCGTCGGCGTCCAGAGGGTCGTTGGCGGCAACCGGGCCAAAGCGTTGCACCAGCGCTATGGCGTCCAATAGGTCTAAGCGGCCGTCGGCGTTCTCGTCGCCAGGGGCGAGCTGCACGTCGACTGCAGCGCCCCCTGTCTCCACGGCCACTCGCTGCCGCTGCGCGAGCATGTGGGGAGCAGAGACGTGCAGCTGGAAGGCACTGTAACCCGATGGCGTCAAAGCGTAGCAGCCAGCGCTGTCGGTCCTGGTGACGGCAAGATCCGGCAGGAGCACCACAGTGGCGTCGGCCACTGGCCTGTGCCCCAGGCCGGTGACCCGTCCGGCGAGCTGTGGGGCAGCCAGCGAAAATGCAGCGCCCAGGAGCTGGCTGAAGATCGCTATCGTAGCAGCACGCATTTTCCTCTGAGCTCCCTTGCCCCAATTCTCAGGCGGTAGAAGTAGGTCCCGGCAGGTAACGGCTGCCCAGCAGCATCGACCCCATGCCAGAGCAGCCGTGTTGCACCCGTGGTCACCGGACCCTCCTGCTCCCACACCAATCTGCCGAGTGCGTCGTAGAGGCACCAACGAGCCGAACCAGCCGCTGGCACGCCTGTCACCCGCAGCGCGACGGTCCCTTTGCACGGATTGGGGAATGCCGCGGCGCCGAAAAGGTCCGTGGCCTCTGCCTCTTCCTCCACAGAGGTCGCCTGAGCAATGGCCGCGGGGAACACGGTGCACGAGACCTCTCGCAACGCCTCGTCGATGGCCACCGGGTAGCCAGAGCGTAAACCAACGGAGCTCCCTTGAGCTCCCACGCGCAAGCAG
>JACIWR010000563.1 GCA_014360845.1 Anaerolineae bacterium | reverse complement strand
ACGGTGATGGCGGTGAAGACGTTAATCACCGTGCCGATGGCCAGGGTGACGGCGAAGCCTTTGACGATGCTGGCACCGAAGTTGCTGCCGAAGAGGTAGAGAATAGCGCACACGATGAGGGTGGAAATCTGCGAATCGCGGATCGCCGTCCAGGCACGGTCGAAGCCGGCGCCGATGGCCGCGGCCAGCGTCCGTCCCGCGCGCAGTTCCTCTTTCATGCGCTCGAAGATCAGAATGTTGGCATCTACGGCCATACCGGTCGAGAGCAGGAAGCCGGTGATGCCCGGCAGGGTCAGGGTGACCGGTAGCAGTTTGAATACGGCCAGGTTGAGCAGGGCGTAGATGATGAGCGCCAGGTCGGCCAGGAAGCCGGGCAGGCGATAGTAAATGAGCATGAAGAGCAAAACGGTGAGCAGGCCGATTCCGCCGGCGATGATACTCTTGCGCACCGATTCCTGTCCCAGGGTCGGGCCGACGGTGCGCGTGGTTTCCACTCTTAGGGGTACGGGCAGCGCGCCGTAGCGGAGCTGGACGGCCAGGCTCTTGGCCTCAGCCTCGGTAAATTTACCTCGGATAACCGCCTGTCCACTGGGAATAGGCTCGTCAATCACCGGGCAGGAGATGACTTCCTTATCCAGTACGATGGCCAGATACTGCCCCTGGTGGGTGGCGGTGAATTCGGCGAAGATGGGCGTGCCCTCCTCGTTGAACTCGATGGCGACCATAGGCTGGGCTGTGCCCTGGCTGAAATCCACGTGTACCTTCGTTCCCTCGGCTTTGAGGTGCTTGCCGGTGAGGATGGTGGTGTACACCCGCTCGCTGGGGAGGGGTGTGGGCGAGGGAGTGGGGCTGGCTTCCGCCGTTGGCGTCTCGCCAGGGGCCGGAGTCGTCTCCACGGCCGATGTCGCTTCGGTCGTCACCGTCTCGGTGACCTGAATGGTGGGTTCTGATGTTGCCGTGGGGGTCGGGGTGGTCAGTTCCTCACCGGAGGTACCGCCGTAAGTGGTCTTCACGATGGTGCCGGGTTCCAGGTAGGTGTAGCCCGCATCAATGAACTCCAGGAGGCCGGTCTCGCGGATGGTGCTGATGGCCAGTTCAGGGTCTTTGATGCCGGGCAACTCGACGATGATGCGTCGGTCGCCCTGCAACTGGACCAGGGGCTCGGTCACGCCCAGGCCGTTGACGCGGTTTTCGACGATGACCTTGGCCGTGCGCAGGGCGTCGGCGTCCACGGCCTCTCCCTCAGGTACGTCCGCCTGGAGCAGTACCTGGAGGCCGCCTTGCAGGTCCAACCCCTGGTGGATTTTGATCTCCCGATCAATGTTGATGGGGCCCAGATGGAGATGAATGCCCGGATTGGCAGGCCAGTCTATCCAGCCGGCCAGCAGGGTGAGAATCACGATGACGGCTAGCAGTCTTAAATTGCGTTCTCTCATAAAGTGACCATATCTCCTCTCAGTTCGACATAACGTGCTTCTTGCCGCGGTTGGGGCGATCCAGCAAACGGTGGTGATTATATCCCAGAGTTGGATGCCTGTCAAATGGTGGTCTGATGGACAGTTCACTTTGGGGGCGAGCACGGCGACAAAGCCCGGCTGTCCGGAGCTGGAAGCCTTCGGCGTGAGCGTTCGCCTGAGCTCAGGCCGAGGGCTCCGGGCTGAGCAGCTCAAGCCCGCTTGGAAGCGGGCTATTGGGCTTTCCAGACGACTTTCAGGGCGCTTGCAGCGCCCTTGCGCCGCTCAGCCTGGGGCTCAAGGCCCCAGGCGAGGCCGGCTTTCGGGAGAGTTTCTCCTAAG
>JACIWR010000562.1 GCA_014360845.1 Anaerolineae bacterium | reverse complement strand
TGGAAAACGGTCCTGAGGTCTTTGAGTTGGCGGAAGAAGAACATAGCATACCTGTCGTTCAAGTTATCTACGACGCCTCTGAGCCCTGGCCTTCGGCGTGCGCTTGGTGATTCTGTTCGATGTGCAAGATGGCCGGCACAAAGAAGCCCATCAGCCCGGTGAGACCACACAGCACCCCGGCTGCTACATACCACACCTGCAGGCCCAGCCAATCGCTCACCGGTCCGGCAACGCTCAAACTGAAAGGCGAGGTTATCCAGAGCAAGCTGCCGATAAGGGTGAAGACCCGACCTTGTATCTCCGGTGCGACCGTGGCCTGAAAAATGGCCATGAGGGGGCCGTCTATCAAGGGGATCATCAATCCCACGACAAAAATGCACACCAGGGCCAGCCAGAAAGCGTGGCCTGGGATGAGGCCCAGCATCACCATGCCCCCGCTGAGCACGATCATTCCCATCAGCGAGGTGTAAATCCTGCGTCGAAAGCCGCCCCACACGCTGAGCACGAGGCCCCCGGCGATAATGCCCATGCCGCTCACCGACTGCAGCAGGCTCAGGTGGGCCGCGCCGCCGCCGAAGTGTTTGCTTACCAGGAGCGGTAGTAATGAGAAAGCCGGGGTCATCGCGATCTTGAAAATCATCGCTGCGCCGATCAGGACCACCAACCCCGGCCAGCCCCAGATGTAGCGCAAACCCGCGCGAATGTCGGCCCAGATGGATGTCTTTTGCGAGGGATTATCGGCTGCGCGGGCGGGCTGTGGAATATTGACCAGGAGTAGCGAGCCGATGGCCAGCATGGCCGTGATCACATCTACCAGCATGACCCCGGCAGGAGGTAGAACTTCTAATAGCAGCGCCCCCAGCGGTGGCCCGACGATATTCAATATCCCGTTCAACATCTGATTCAGACCAGCCACGCGCGACAGGTGCTCTTTCGGCACCATCAGCGAGGTCGAAGCCTGCATCGCCGGCCAGTGAAAACAGCCTCCCAAGGCGCGCACCAGCATGATGACGTATATGTGCCATATCTGCATCGCTCCAATCCAGAACATATAGGCCAGCCAGAGCGAAGCTAGAGCGATAAGCCCGTCGGCCACGATCATCACTTGGCGGCGATTCCAACGGTCTACGTATGCCCCGGCGATGGGGCTCAGCAGGATTTCGGGGATGAGAGCTACCAGGGTTGCCGTTGCCAGCACCGTTGCCGAGCCGGTCAACTCGGTCAGCCACCAGACCAGGGCAAACTGCACCACTCGACTGCCGATGAGGGAGAAGGCCTGCCCGGTCCAGATGGTGAAAAAGGGTAGCGCCCACCTGGCATGATGGCGGGGTGTGGATTCTACACTCATCTGTTGCGCAACCTTTCTTTTGGTGTAACTGTTCGGTAGTCTCCTCCCTGAGCGTTGTTGGAAGAGTAGCAATGGTAGGCGCGGTTTCTTACCGCGCAACCCCGGTCACGACAACCGTCGGGTCGCGCTATAGAAAGCGCGGCTACTACTCCCTACCCCAACCCCGGTAAAATATCCAGCAACACTCTGCGGGGAGACCGCCAACTGTTCAGGCCGATCGAAATCGTTCTCCCTGGGCGCTTCGCGCCAGGTGTCGGCCTGCGCTGGCCCTTCCCTTTTGCGCGTTTGCGCGGCAACCGACCAGCGGCCCCAAAGGGTGATTTCCGATCTAGTCATCTGACAGTTTGAAGATGCCATTGCAGAAAGGTGCTCCGCGCCACCCTTGGGGCAGTAGTCATCCTGAGCGGAGTGAGTCCCGAAGCGGCAGCGGAGGGACGAACGTAGTCGAAG
>JACIWR010000561.1 GCA_014360845.1 Anaerolineae bacterium | reverse complement strand
ATGCCGATATGTTCATCACTTTGGACAAGGTCTGGCCGGGCGGTGACCCTCCTCAGGAGGATATAGCCAAGATATTCTTGCGTAGGCCAGAGCATCCCTTTTCCAACGTAACTATCGAGGAGACGGGTCAGGTTGAACGGGTCTGGACGTCTTTTGGCAAGGGGAACCCCTCCGAGCAGATTGATATTGACGTCTGGTCGGAACCGGCACGGGAGCTGTTCGTTGATTCCCTGGCCCACTTTGGCCGACAAGGCGTCAAGATCGTGCGGCTCGATGCGGTAGCCTATGTCACCAAAAGGGCCGGGACGAGCTGTTTCTTCGTAGAACCGGAGATATATCAGTTTATGGAGTGGATCGCAAGCGTAGCGGCCCCTTTGGGGATTGAACTGGTGCCCGAAGTTCACGCACACTATTCGATCCAGCACGCTTTGGCCGCACGTGGCTATTGGGTGTATGACTTTGTCCTGCCCGCGTTGATCTTGCACACCCTGTTGAGCAAATCCAGCCGCAAACTGCGTGAGTATTTGGCAACTTGCCCGCGCAAGCAGTTCACCATGCTGGACTGTCACGACGGCATTCCCATCTTGCCTGATTTGGAAGGCATTCTGCAGGTGGAAGAGTCGCGCAAGATCGTGGATGTCTGTGTTCAACGCGGAGCTAAACTCAGTCGCATTCTTTCCTCGCGGCACAAAGCCGAGGATGGATTCGATGTTCACCAGATCGAATGCACGTATTACTCTGCGCTCGACTGTGACGACGACGCTTACATGGCCGCCAGGGCCATACAGTTTTTTGCGCCTGGTGTGCCTCAGGTTTATTACGTTGGCCTATTGGCCGGCGAGAACGACCAGGAAAGCGTGAGGTTGACCGGCGAAGGTCGCGCCATCAACCGTCATAATTACGATCTCGCTGAGATAGACCGCGCGCTCCAGCAAGACGTCGTCCAAAGGCTGCTCAAGCTCATCCGATTCAGGAACGAATATCCAGCCTTTGATGGCAGTTTCAGCGTCCTCCAGTCGGGAGATAGAGATGTTTTGCTCTCCTGGCAAAAAGGAAACCACGTCTGCTCGCTGCGTGTGAACCTGGATAGCTATCAGACCATCATCACATACACCGACGAAATGGGGGCGTTGCGGGAATACAAAGTGTGATGGGTAGAAGTAGCTGGTACTACCTAACTTCAAGCTACCGTGAAATTTCTTGGTGAAGGAGAGACGCATGTTCTTCGATTTACCCTTGGAACAACTCGAGGTCTATAGACCACCCCGTGAAGAACCACCGGATTTCGACGCTTTCTGGCAACAGACCTTATCCGAAGCGCGGCAGCGTCCCTTGAACGCGCGCTTTGAGCCGGTGGACTATGGGTTACGCCTGGTGGAAACTTTTGACGTGACCTTTAACGGTTATGGGGGCCAGCCGGTCAAAGGCTGGTTGATCCTGCCTCGCCAGCGCCAGGAGCCCTTGTCATGCCTTGTCGAGTTCATCGGCTACGGCGGCGGGCGCGGTTTCCCTACTGATTGGCTGCTTTGGGCCAACGTCGGGTTCGCCCATTTGGTGATGGATACGCGCGGGCAGGGCAGTTCCTGGTCGCCGGGTGATACCCCCGATCCGGAGCCTGAGGGCTCCAGCCCACACTATCCCGGATTTATGACCCGCGGCATTCTCTATCCCAGGACCTATTATTATCGCCGCGTCTTTACCGACGGTGTGCGGGCGATAGAGACGGCCCGCTCGCACCCGGCCGTGGACTCTGAGCGTATCGCCGTTACCGGCGGCAGTCAGGGTGGCGGCATCGCCATCGCC
>JACIWR010000560.1 GCA_014360845.1 Anaerolineae bacterium | reverse complement strand
CGCTTTTTGTTGACCGTAGATGGGCAGCCCATGGTTATCGAACCGGATGACAGTTATGTGATCCCAGGCGGCTCATCCCATGGCTATCGAGCCCTTGAGGATTCCCTGGTCGTCGAGGTTTTCTCTCCGCCACGAGAAGATTATCGGTAGGAGGCTGCTTCCACGTTGCTGTGTGCCGACTTGTGGTGACAGACGCCCCCCCTCAATCGCTGCCAGGCCAGATCCTCTCCCGGTTTTGTAGACAGGGGGTTAAGCTACACTTTGTCGCTGATAGTAGAGCAGCTCGTACTCCTCCGGACTGAAGTAGTCCAGTGACGGGTGAAGCCGACGACGGTTGTAGAACGATTCGATGTAGTAGAAGACATCAGCTCTCACCTCGCCACGGGTGCGGTACGCGTGGCGTCTCATGCCATGACCCGCCGGCCCCCGTCGCGACCGGGGCGGGGTTGCGTCGTGCAGAACGCCTTTACCGACGCCCTGAGCTGGAGTGCGTTCTGCGGTTGGAAAGGTATGAGCATATTCTACCATAGCTCATTCAGACGGGCCCCCAGCCAGCAGAGCGAGGTCGAGGTGGGAATTGAGCAAGTCCAAGAGCTGTGCCGCCCTCGGCATGCGGAAATGCACCAGGACCTATACCTGATCATCGCCGATGCCAAGTATGGCAACCACCGTTTCCTGGCCCCGTTGCGGGATGAGCCGTGCGGTGTCCTGGTGCGGCTGCGAGGTGACCGGGTCTTGTATGGCGCGCCAGGTGCATATAGTGGTCGGGGCCGCCCTCGTGTCCACGGAGAGCGTTTTGCCTTCAAGGAGCCGGAGACCTGGGGAGAGCCGGATGCGCTGGTAGAATTGGAGCATCCCCACCGGGGAAAGACACGGCTGCGACGTTGGGATAATAAACACGCTCGCCAGGACGCCGCCACACCGTTCAGTGTCAACGTCAAGGGCCGCTTCGCCAGCAGGGATGTGGACATCCAGGACGTGGACCTGTACGAGGTGCTGGGCAAACGGGTGCTCAAGCCGGTGAAGGGTCGCAGGAAGGCTTTGGACGAAGCGGTGAAAGCCAGCCTGAGTCAGATCCCCGGCGAGCAACTGCAGGTCCTCTACGATCTCTATGGTCAGAAGCGCTTCGAGGGTGCCGTCCGCGCCCTCTACCCCTTCCACCCCGCCATTGTGGACACCCTGGTCTCCGTGACCCACATGCTGAGCCGCGAGCGCACCGCCATCAGCGTGATGTACGACATGCTCTTAGACCCTTCGCCAGACTCAGGGCAAAGCCTGGCCGACGAGCCGCTGGGAACGCTCATCCCCTACCACCGCGCCTTCCACTACCTCATTGAACAGGCGTCCAAGGGGGAACTTAAAGACTGACCCTCTCTCCAAGCAGACAAGGTTATCATGCGCGACAAAGTTCTTCCCCTACTGGAAGACTACTTCCTGGGGAACGCCAGCCGCATTGTCCGGGGACGCGCCGTGGCCGAGAGTGTCATCCTGGGTCAACTGACGGACAAGGGCACGGATCTCCGCGGGCGCATGACCCCCGCCGTCATCGCTGCCCTAAACGCTGCTGTACTCAACGCCAAGGTGGTCATCCTGGCGCGCAAGCAACTGGAAGAGATCGTGGACCTCCTCTGCGACCGGCTGCTGGGCACTTTCAAGCGCGAGGGAGAAGCGGTGGTGGTGGAGCTGACCCTGGGGCTCGACCCCATGACGGAACTGCGCAAGGTGACCCACGACGTGACCGAGCAACGACGTCAGGCCGTGTTGGGTCTGCTGAGCAACCTCTTCGGCACCGATAAGCTGCAGGGCCGGCGC
>JACIWR010000056.1 GCA_014360845.1 Anaerolineae bacterium | reverse complement strand
GGCTCCACTGGCCGGTGCTGAGGTGAACCGCCCCGCCCCGCACCGGCTCTTCAGGCCGGTGCGGGGCCCCGTTTCACGTTTCCCTAGAAATGTGATAAAATAAGAACTGAGGAGTATTGCCAACGATGGGTGTGATAGATTCGCTATCGTCCGGATTTAACACTGTGACCAAGCGCCTCTGGTTGATTCTCGTGCCCGTGGCGCTGGACGTGTACCTCTGGCTGGGGCCACGCCTGTCCATCGCGCCGGTGATTGAGCGCCTGCTGCCGCTGTTCACTGCGCCGCCGGAACTGGGCCTCCAATACCAGCAGATGATGCTGCAGAACCGCGAGTTGCTCCAGGAGATGGCGCATAGCGTGAACCTGTTCTCCCTGCTCAGCACCAGCATACCCATCGTGCCCACCCTGATGCCCGGAACCACTCCCCAATCTCCGCTGGCGTCTCCGGTGATCTGGGAAGGGCGAAGCCTCTGGGTCTACGGGGCAGCGGCCCTCGGCCTTTGGTTAGCGGGACTGTTCTTCGGCAGCCTCTATCTGGCGTCTGTCGGTCATGCCGTGGAGATCGAGGAGCCCGCAGCAAGCGAACACACCCACGGCCTTTTGAGCCATTTCGGATTCGTGTGGGGACGGATGACGCTGTTGAGCATCCTGTTAGCCATCCTGGCAGCAGTCATCGCCCTGCCCCTCTCGTTCGTCATGGGGCTTTTAGCCCTGCTGAACGTGAATCTGGCCCTCATCGGGATGACTCTGCTGACGGGCACCGGCCTATGGCTGAGCTTCTACCTCATCTTCGTCATCCCGGCCATCGCCGCAGGGCACACGGGCATCTGGCGCGCTATCTGGAACAGCCTGAACGTGGTCAGCCGCAACTTCGGGTCCACGCTGGGCCTGGTACTGCTGACGCTGTTCATCAACTTTGGCTTTTCCATCATCTGGCAGAGGATGAATACCGGTTCATGGTTGACATTGGCAGCTATAGCAGGCAACGCCTACATCGGTACCGGACTGGTAGCCGCTTTGTTCGCTTTCTACCGCAGCCGATACGCGCAGTGGCAACAAATCCGGGCCGATAGCACCCAGCAAGTAGAAACGGATTAGTGAGAGAGGATGGTTGTAGCAAATGACGGATAACGGGGTACAAAAATACGAAGCCAGCGACATTCAGGTTCTGGAGGGTTTAGAGGCCGTGCGCCGCAGGCCGGGCATGTACATCGGCTCGACGGACATCCGTGGCCTGCATCACCTGGTACAAGAGGTGGTGGATAACAGCGTAGACGAGGCGCTGGCCGGAGCCTGCGATCGCATCGAAGTCATCATCCACAAAGATAACACCGTCACCGTGGAAGACAACGGGCGCGGCATCCCGGTGGGCATTCACGAGCAAACCGGACGCCCGGCGCTGGAAGTAGTGATGACCGTGCTGCACGCCGGAGCTAAATTCGGCGGCAGCGGTGGATACAAAGTGGCTTCCGGCCTGCACGGCGTGGGCGTCTCCGCGGTGAACGCCCTCTCCGCCTGGATGGAAGTAGAAGTCAAACGCGGGGGGAAGCGTTACCGCCAACGCTACGAGCGCGGTGTGCCGGTCACCGGCGTGGAAGAAGTCGGCAAGGCCCAGGGCACGGGAACCAAAACCACTTTCCTGCCCGACGCCGAGATCTTCGGGCAAATTGACTTCCGTTTCGAGGCCCTGGCCCAGCGCTTCCGCGAGATGGCCTTCCTCACCCGCGGATTGACCATCCACTTCCGCGACGAACGCAGCGACAAAGAGATGTCCTTCTACTTCGAGGGCGGTATCACCTCTTTCGTCCGCTACCTGAACAAAGACCGCGATGTGTTGCACGAACCCATATACGTGGCCAAGCAAGTCAACAGCACAATGATCGAGGCCGCCATCCAGTGGACCGACGGCTACGCCGAATCGGTGTACGCTTTCGCCAACAACATCAATACCATCGAAGGCGGCACTCACCTCACCGGATTCCGCTCGGCCCTGACCCGCACCCTCAACGATTACGCCCGTAAGGCGGGCCTGCTCAAAGATAACGAGCCCAACTTCTCCGGCGAGGACACTCGCGAGGGGCTGACGGCCATCATCAGCGTGAAGATGACCGATCCGCAGTTCGAGAGCCAGACCAAGATAAAACTGGGCAACGCCGAGGTCAAAGGCCAGGTGGAATCCGTGGTCAGCGAAGCCCTCTCCGCCTTCCTGGAAGAGCATCCCAGCCAGGCGAAAGAGATCATCCGCAAATGCCTCACCTCCTCGCGCGCCCGCCAGGCCGCCCGCCGCGCCCGCGATTTGGTGATCCGCAAGAGTGTGTTGGAGAGCCTGACTCTGCCCGGCAAGCTGGCCGATTGCTCTGAGCGCGACCCATCCAAGACCGAATTGTACATCGTAGAGGGTGACTCGGCTGGAGGCAGTGCCAAGCAGGGCCGTGACCGCCATTTCCAGGCCATCCTGCCCCTGCGAGGCAAGATTCTCAACACGGAGCGCGCCCGCCTGGACAAGATTCTCAAAAACAAAGAAGTCCAGGCCCTCATCTCAGCCCTGGGAACCGGCAT
This sequence comes from Anaerolineae bacterium, assembly GCA_014360845.1. GTDB lineage: Bacteria > Chloroflexota > Anaerolineae > JACIWR01 > JACIWR01 > JACIWR01. The sequence goes on along the minus strand of JACIWR010000056.1, from coordinate 12,702 downwards.
CGGTGACCAGTTTAACCTGGAAAACCTGCGCTACCACCGCGTGATTATCATGACCGACGCCGATGTAGACGGGGCTCACATCCGCACCCTGTTGCTCACTTTCTTCTTCCGCTACATGGAAGAACTGATCGAAAAGGGACATCTCTACATCGCCCAGCCCCCCTTATACCGCATCGAGCACAAGAAGAAAGTGTGGTACGCCTACAGCGAGGAAGAAAAAGACCGCTTGCTGGCCAAACTCGATGGGCAAAAAGTCACCTTACAGCGCTACAAGGGACTGGGTGAGATGAACCCCGAACAGCTCTGGGAAACGACGATGGACCCGGAGAAGCGCACGCTGTTACAGGTGACCATCGAAGAAGCTGCTGCCGCCGACCGCACCTTTAGCATGCTGATGGGCAGCGCCGTCCCGCCTCGAAAACGCTTCATCCAGACCCACGCCAAAGAAGTACGCAACCTGGATGTGTGATAATCGGGCGGGGTAGCTGCTCACCTGCTGGGACTCACCTGCGATGACGAGGGATGAAGAGAAAACCAGAGAGCAGCTCATCAACGAACTGGCCGAAATGCGCCAATGTCTCGCGACATTAGAGGCGGCCAAGACACAGCATAAGGCGACAGAGGAACAATTACAGCGCTATGTCACCCGCCTGCGCACTCTCCGGGCCATGGACCGCGCCATCCTGGAGGGAAACTCGCCTGATGAAGTGTCCCAGGCCGCCTTGCGCCATATCTGCCAGTTGGTGCCCTGCAACTGGGCAGGCATCACCACCGTTGACCTCGCAGCCCACGAGGCCACACTGATCGCCCTCCAAGGCGACCGCCAGACCCCCCTGCGGGAGGGAGCGCGCTTCCCCCTGGAACAGTGCGAAGAAATCGTAACCGCCCTGCAACAGGCCGAAGTATATCAGATTCCAGCAGCATCTGAACTCTCCCACAAACCCTCGCTGGTGACGAATCTGGCCACTGTGGGCCTCTGCTCTTTCCTCTTCGTGCCCTTGCATTTCCACAGCGAGTTGCTGGGTTGCCTCAATCTGGCGGCGGACCGGGAACGCTTCTTCTCCGCGGAACACGTCGAGATCGCCCGCGAGATAGCCGACCTGCTCGCCATCGCCCTCCAGCACACCCATCTACTCGCCGAAATGCAAACCGGACACGAGAGGCTGCGGCTGGTATCCCGCCTCCTGGTGCAGGCCCAAGAAGCCGAACGCCATCGCATCGCCCGCGAACTCCATGACGAATTCGGCCAAAACCTCACCGCCCTGAAAATCACCCTCCAGGCCGTGAAGCGCCTTTCCGACGTCCCCGACCTGATACCCTATCTGGAAGAGGGCATTGACACCGTAGACCGCACGCTCCAGCAGATGCGCGACCTATCGCTCGAACTGCACCCCCCTCTGCTCGACGACTTGGGACTGGTGCCCGCTCTACGCTGGTATGTGGACAGTTTAGCCCAGCGAGGAGCCTTCACCGCCCATTTCTCCGCCGATCCGTTCACCACTCGCCTGCCTTCGGAGATTGAGGTCACTTGTTTTCGTCTCGCCCAAGAAGCGTTGACCAACGTGATGAAACACGCTCAGGCCCGGCGTGTCTACGTCGAACTGCGACGACGGGACAGGGATTTGTGCCTGATCGTCCGCGACGATGGCCTCGGCTTCGACGTGGCATCCGCCCTGGAAGCGGCCACCCACGGCAGCAGCCTGGGCCTGCTGGGCATGCAGGAGCGAGCCGCCCTCGTCGGCGGACAGGTCGAGATCGAATCCGTGCCCAGGCGCGGCACTGAGGTTCGAGCCACGATCCCCCTGCCCCATGCCACACCCTGGCGAGAAAGGGACATCACCGATGAAGCCGATTAAAGTTCTGCTCGCGGAAGACCACACCCTGGTACGGGCCGGATTTCGCGCCCTGTTGCAACACATCGCCGATATAGAGATCATCGCCGAAGCCGGTGATGGACACGAAGCCTTGCGCCTGATCGAAACCCACCTCCCCGATGTGGTGCTGATGGACATCTCCATGCCCGGCCTAAACGGCCTGGAAGTGACTGCGCGCGTCTCCAAGAGATTCCCCACCGTGCGCGTGATCATGCTCTCCATGCATGCCAACGAGGAATACGTCCTGCGCGCCTTGCGCGCCGGTGCCGTGGGCTACCTGCTGAAGGACGCCGACACGACCGAGCTGGAACTCGCCATCAAAGCCGCCATGCGGAACGAAACCTACCTCAGCCCCCCCATCTCCCAACAAGTCATCAAAGGCTACCTGCGGCGTGTCGGCGAAACCCCCACCCCCTTCGAGCGCCTGACACCGCGCCAACGGGAAGTGCTGCAGCTCATTGCCGAAGGACACACCACCCAGGACATCGCGCAGATTCTGGGCATCAGCGTGAAGACGGTGGAAACGCACCGCGCTCAACTCATGGAAAGGCTGAACATCTACGACGTGGCGGGATTGGTGCGCTATGCCGTCCGCATCGGCCTGGTAACAGTAGACTGAGCAAGCCGCCCGTTCACGGCGGCGCGCCCCCGAAACACCTCAGGTATTCTACCCCTCAATATCAGGTTTTCCCCGATTGTCTCCCCGGCGGACATGTGTTACAATTATCCAGGTACCAATAGGGCTTTCCAGCCCGCCAAGACAGCTCAGAAAAGCTGTCCTGCAGTAGGTCGGGCCCGTGGCCCGACGCGGATGCGGCGAAACATGGCCCCGCCCTACTACAGCGTTCCTTTTGAGGAGACAAACATGCCCAACATCCTGGTTGCAGATGATTCGCCGACCATGCGCCGGATGGTGATCGCCTCGTTGCAAAGCTTGCCCAACGTACACTTCGAGGAGGCCAGCAGCGGCCTGGAAGCCATCGAACGCCTGGCGCTGGCCCCCGTGCATCTGATAGTACTGGACCTGAACATGCCAGACATCCACGGCCTGGAGGTGTTGCACTTCACCCGCAGACACGAGGTCTTTCGCAGCATTCCCGTCATCGTCCTGACCACCAAAGGTGACGAAGCCAGCCGCGCCGAAGCCCTGAGCGCCGGGGCAGCTATTTACATCACCAAACCCTTTGAACCCCACCTCCTGGCCCAATATGCCCGTGACCTATTGGAAACAGCATGACGCCCGCGAGTACGAATGTTTTCACCGAATTCCTCGACGATTACTTTGCCGAATGTGATGAGCACCTGACCGCTATGCGCCGCAACCTGCTCACCCTCGAATCTCTGGCGCAGCAGGAGCGCGTGGACGTATCCCTGCTCGATGAACTGTTCCGCAGCCTGCACACCATCAAAGGATTATCCGGCATGGTGGGCCTGGCAGAAGCGGAGCAACTCGCCCACCTGATGGAGAGCATCCTGCGCGCTCTGCGCCGGCATCAACTGGACCTGAGCGATGAAGCGGTAGACGCCCTGATCCTCGGCACCAGGACGCTGGAACAGGTCATAGCCACCCGCCAGACCCGCCAGCCCCTGCCCGACATCGCACCGGCCATCAAGCAATTGGAAGCGATTACCGGCCCCCTGCCCGACCTTCCCCCGTCCCCAGAAGAAACGCCCACCGCGGCAACCGAGACTCGCCTCCCACTCCCCAGAGAAAGCGGCCCACCAGCCTTCACCCTACGGGAAGGCGAACGCGCCTGGCTGTTCCAATTCACCCCGGCCCGGGCACTGGCCGAGCGGGGCATCAGCGTGGATAGCATCCGCACACGCCTCCAAGAGATTGGGCAGATAGTGCACGCCGCGCCGCGCATACAGGACGGCGGCAAGGTAACTTTTGAGTTCCTCGTCACCACCGACGCCGATGACAGCACTTTTACCCCATGGCAGGAAGACGGACTCACCTGGGCCCCATACGAGCCGCCACCGCCCACCCCAGCCGCAACGGGCCTGAAAGCGGTGCCCACACCGTCCATCGGCCCGCCTAACGTCGTCCGCGTGGATTTGACTCGGGTGGATGATTTGATGCAGACCATCGGCGACCTGGTCATCAGCCGCGCTCGCCTGGAGGATACGCTCACAAGCCTCGCCCGGCACGTACCGGCCGCCCAGCAGCGACAGCTCCAGGAAATCAACCAGGCGCTGGAACGTCAACTCCGCAGCCTGCGCGAGGGCGTGATGCGTTTGCGCATGGTGCCCCTCGGCGAGATATTCGAACGGATGAAATTTGTCGTGCGTGACCTGGCCCGCGAGCGCCGGCAAGAGATCAACCTCGCACTGAGCGGTCAGGAGACCGAAATTGACAAGCTCGTCGTGGAGAGGATGCTGGACCCCCTCCTCCACCTGGTGCGTAACGCCGTCAGCCACGGACTAGAGCCGGCGGAGGAGCGTCTGGCCCAGGGCAAACCGGCCGAGGGCACAATCGCGCTACGAGCAGCCACGGCCGGCGATTCCGTCATCATCGAGATAGAAGACGATGGACGCGGCATAGACCGCGAGCGCGTCGCCGAACAGGCTCGTGCTCAGGGCCTGCTAGACGCCGAGGCCCCCCTCGATGACCCCACCCTCCTCGACATCCTGTGCACCACCGGCTTCTCCACCCGTCGCCAAGCAGACCGCGCCAGCGGGCGCGGCGTCGGCCTGGACGTGGTCAAGAAAACGGTGGAGGAGTTAGGAGGCTCCCTCGCCCTGGACACAGAGGTGGGACGCGGGACGCGCTTCACCATTCGCCTGCCCCTCACCCTGGCCATCGTGGACGCGCTCATCGTCTCCGTCGGTGGACAACGCTTTGCCGTGCCCCTTCCCTCGGTCCGCGAGGTGATCGAGGCCCGGCCCAAGGATGTAACCGTGCTGGGCAACGAGGATGAGATGCTCTCCTACCACGGCGACGTGCTGCCCCTCATCCGCCTGGCAGCTCGCTTCGGGTTGCAGGAGCAGTTCGAGCGGGCTTTTTACGTCCTGGTGGCCGCCCACGGAGCAAAAGCGGCGGGCATCGTCGTAGACCGCATCCTCGGTCAGCGCGAAATCGTCGTGCGCGCCATATCCGATCCCCTCATCCAGGTGCCAGGCATCGCCGGCGCCACCGAACTCGGCGACGGACGCCCGCTACTGATCATCAATCCGGCCGTGTTGATAGGATCGCGGAGGTGAAAATGACAGAGAGACAAGCCCCTTTCATCCTCTTTCAAATAGCTGATACAACCTACGCCGTCCACAGCGAAGCCGTCCAGCAGATGGAGATGGTGGAACACATCACTCCTGTGCCCAACGCGCCCCCCTTCGTCGAAGGCGTGGTCCTCTCGCGTGGCCAGGTGATTCCGGCCATCAACCTGCGGACCCGCTTCGGCCTGGAGAAGAAGCCTTACGACCTGCGCACGCGCCTGATCGTGGTCCGTTCCGGAGAGCGCACCGTCGGCTTAATCGTGGATTCGGCCCGCGAATTCCTGGCCATCCCGCCGGAAGCGATTCAACCCCCGCCGGACACGGCCTCGGGCATGAGTGAGAGATACTTGGAAGGCATCGCCATTCTGGACAAGCGGCTGATATTGATCCTCAATGTGGATGCGGTGCTGAGCATCGCCCCCAGCGAGGAATTGCACCTCGCCGAAGCCATCGCCGAGGTAAAAGACGCCTTGCTCGCAGAAGAAAATCCCCCAGCTTGACGTTCAGGAGGAAAATACCATGTCCATATTCACCCGCTCACGAAAATCGAGAAACGCCTTGGAACAAGAAATCGCGCGCGTGCGGAGCGAGACCGATCAAATCAACCGCACAACCGATGAAATAACGCGCATCACCGCCCAGATTACCGCGGGCCTGGAAACCCAGATCAACGCCGTCGAAGAGACCGTGAGCCAGGCCAACGAAATGACCGCCTCCCTGAAAGAGACCGCCGGTCAGGCCGAATCCATCGCCGGCTCGACAGAAGAACTGGTCTCATCCATCAATGAACTGGCCGCTTCCATCGAACAGCTCACGGCCAACGCCACCGATCTGGCTGCCGCGGTCAACGAGAACGCGGCGGCCATCCAGGAGACATCCGCGTCCATCCAGAGCGTCACCGCAACCGCCGAGGAGATAGCCGCCTCCGCCGAGCAAACAGCCACCTCAATGAACGAAATCGCTGCCTCCATCAAAAGCGTCAGCGACGACACCGATGCCCTCAACGTCTCGGTGGACGAGACCGCGGCCTCCGTGGAAGAGCTGACCCAATCAGTACAGAGCGTGGCCGAGCACGCCGACGATCTGAGCACCGCCGCCGACCAGACCTCCTCGGCCATCAACGAGATGGGCGCGTCCATCGAGGAGGTCACGGCCATGGCCGAGAGTCTGGCCTCGGCGGTGGAACAGGTCTCCAGCAGCATCGAGGAGATGGCCAGGTCAGTAGCGGGAGTGGCGCAAAGCGCGGAAACCATCTCCGAAGCAGCAGAGGGGTCCGCCACCAGCGCGGCACAACTGGACCGCTCCATTCACTCCGTGGCCGACCTGGCCCGCCAGGCCGATGAGGTGACCAAAGGCATAGCCCGCGACGCGCAAGAGAGCAGCGCTACCACGCGCCAATCCATCGAAGGCCTGCTGCGCCTGCGCGATTCCATGACCCGGTCGGCAACCATGATCCGGGAGATGGGCAAACGCGCCGAGGAAATCGGCTCCATCGTGGACACCATCAACCTGATCGCCGAGCGTACCAATCTGCTCTCCCTGAACGCCTCCATCGAGGCCGCCCGCGCAGGCGAGGCGGGTCGTGGTTTCGCCGTCGTCGCCGAGGAGATTCGCAACCTGGCCGACCGCGCCGCCCAGGCCACCGCCGACATCGCGGCCATCATTCGCGCTCTCCAGGAAGCGATTCAAGAAGCCGTGGCCTCGGCCAACGACAGCCTGCGCATCGCCGACGAGGGCAGCCGCATGGCCGAAGACGGAGTGGCCGGATTGGACAAAATCATGTCCGGCATCGAAAAAACCTCCGAACTGGTCAGCCACATCGCGCGCGCTACCGACGAACAACTGAGCGCGGGGCAGAACGTGGTCAGCGCGGTCAACACCACCGCCAGACAGGCGAAACAGGTGACCGTGGCCACCGCCGAGCAAACCCGAGCCGCGCAAGAGATCGTCCAATCCGTGGCGCAGATGCGCAAGATCTCGCAACAGGTCACCCAGGCTATGAATGAACAGAGCCGCGCCGCGCGCGACATCATCAAAGCGGCCCAGAACACCACCGGTCTGGCGGCTCAGGTGCGCCAGGCTACCAACGAACAGACCAAAGCCATGAGTCAGATAGCCCAGGCTGTGGAAGCCATGCGCCGCAGCACAGCCTCCACCGCCCGCGCCCTCGAGCAGCAGAGCACCGCCGTGGATCAAATCTCCCAGGAGACCGAGCGCCTGGCGCGCCTGATCGCCAACGTCAGCAAGGCCATGGGCGAGCAGGCCAACGCTGCCACTCAAATCACCGCCGCCACCGAGAACATGCGCCGGCAAACGGATCAGTTGGCCCGGGCCATACAAGAGCAATCGCGGGCCGCCAAGGAGATGACCACCGCCGCCCAGAACATCTCTAAACAGATAGCCCTGATCACCCGCGCCAACCGGGAGCACTCAACAGCCGCGGCCGAGATTCTCACCGCTATGAGCGACATCCGACGCGCCAACGACCGTACGGCCCTCAGCATCGAAGAAACCCAGCGCGCCACCGTCAACCTGCGCGAACGGGCCCAGGCCATCGCCGCCGCCCTAGACCGACTATAAGCTTGCCATTTCGTGACTACTCAGCCTATGCTCCAAGTCCCCGTCCCGGGGACGTTCCATGCGGCAAGATGCTGTCTTTTGCGCGGTTTTCTCAGCCGAGACGCCCCCGGGACGGGGGCTACGAGCCTGGGGAGAACAGTGCGCCTGCTAGCCTGAGTAGTAACGCCATTTCGCTGTCCCGCAGTTGCACTGCGGGACAGACCCTCCGCTCGTGGAGTCCAACTCCGCAAGATCAGGAGACCGACTATAAGCTTTCCATAGCGCGACTTTCCTGTGGACACAGATGATGAGCCATTCCGAACGACACATTGGAGTCTTCACCACCGATACCGAACTGATAATCCGCTCCTGGGACGCCTGGCTGTCTCAGGTCACCGGCATTCCCGCTGCCGCCGCCCGCGGCCAGCCTCTCACCGCCCTGATCCCCGATTTGGAGCAGCGCGGCCTGCTGGCGCGCTTCCGGCAAGTGATAGAGACAGGAGTGGTCGAACTGCTCGCTCCCGCTTTTCATCAATACCTGATTCCCTGTCCCCCGCAAAAACCGGCGAAACATTTCGACCACATGCAACAGCGCGTGACCATTGCCCCACTACGCGAAGAAGATAACATCATCGGCACCCTGGTCACCATCGAAGATGTCACCGCGCGACGGGACCGCGAGCGCGAACTGGCCGCCCAACTCCAAAGCGAGGACGAGGCCACCCGGCTCCGCGCTGCGCAAGCGTTGGCCGAGGAAGAGGACCTGGCCGCCTACACCCTCACCAACGCCCTGGGCGATGCTAGCTGGCGCGTGCGTCGCGCCGCTGTGCATGGGCTGGTACGCCACGGCAACCCCGAAATGGTCACCGCTATCCTGCAGGCCCTGCGCGCGGAACGCCACAACCCCAGCGTCTTGAACAGCGTGCTCCAGATTCTGAGCATGAGCAACCTGGACGTCGTCACCCCCTTGATGGAATTCCTGCAAGCGCCAGAGGCGGACCTGCGCACCTACGCCGCCCTCGCCCTGGGAGAACAGCGAGACCCCCGCGCCATCCCGGCCCTGCTGCAAGCTCTCAAAGACCCAGATGCCAACGTGCGCTACCACGCCATCGAAGCCCTGGGCAAGCTAAAGGCTCACCAGGCCCTGGACGCCCTGCTGGACATCACCGAGAGCAGCGACTTCTTCCTGGCCTTCCCCGCCCTGGACGCCGTGCTCAACATCGGCGATCCCCGCGTCGCCCCGAGAATCGTGCCCTTCCTCGCCGACGAACTCTTGTGCGGCCCGGCGGCCGAGGCCCTGGGACGCCTGGGTGACGAGACCGCCGTCGCGCCTATGGTCGCCCTGCTGAACACGCCTGGCACACCGACGCGCGTCATCGCCCAGGCCCTCGCCTCCCTGTACGATCGCTACCAGAACCAATACCAGGAGGGCGCGCTCATCGCCGACCTGACCCGCCAGGCCATCGCCCCCACGGGCGTGCAAAACTTGCTCGATGCCCTGCCGGAAGCCAACGATGCCGAACTCCGCGCCCTGGCCCTGGTCCTGGGCTGGTTGGAAGGAACAGCAGTAGAGCGCGCGCTAACCCGCCTTTTGGGCCAGCCCAGCGTGCGCAAGGAAGTGATCGAAGCCCTGGCGCGCCACGGCTCCCATGTGGTCGAACTGCTCATCCCGCAACTGGAAGCCGAGGACATGGAGACACGCCAGGCGGCAGTGCTCGCCCTGAGACGGATTGGTGACAAAAGCGCCGTGCCCGCCCTGATCAAACTCTTGAACGCGGACCCGAAGATGGCCATCGTCGCCGCCGGTGCCCTGGCCAAAATCGGAGACCGGCGGGCCTTCGAACCGCTCTTGACCTTGCTTGGACACCCTTCGGCAGCAGTGCGCCAGGCAGCGATCGCCGCCCTCAACTCCCTCGGTCACCCAGATATGCCCAACCGGGCAACGCAACTGCTGAGCGATCCCGACCCCCGGGTGCGCGAGTCGGCGGTGAGAATCGCCGGATATTTTGGCTTCTCCCAGTGCGCCGATTTGCTGTTCGAGCGTTGCCACGACGCCGATGATAACGTCCGGCGCGCAGCCATCGAGAACATCCCTTTCCTGGAGGACGTACATGAGCAGCGGGTCATCTCCACCTTGATCGCGGCCCTGCAGGACGAGACGCCCGGCGTGCGCGCCGCCGCTGCCCGCGCTCTGGGTGAGGTGGAAAACCCGCAAGCCGTGATTCACCTGTTGCGCGCCCTGGACGATGCCGAGGTCTGGGTGCGATATTACGCCGCCCGTTCCCTGGGAACCCACGCCTCCCCAGAGGCACTGGAGGCACTGACACGCCTGGCCCACACGGACCCGGCCAACATGGTGCGCGCGGCGGCCATGGAAGCCCTAGGACAAATCGGCGGCGCCCGTGCCGTCGCCGCCCTCTCCCCTCTCACCGAGGCCCAAGAGCGCGATCTTTCGCGGGCAGCGTTAGACGCCCTGGGCCACATCGGACATCCCGATGCCCTGCCGCCTTTGCTGGCCGCCCTCAACTCACCCGATGTCGAGCGGAAACTGGATGCCATACGAGCCCTGGGGCAACGCGGCGGCGTGGGCACGGCAGGCGCTCTGCAATGGGTGGCCGCGACAGACGACGAGCCCCGCGTCACCGAAGCAGCCATTGCCGCCCTGGGTCGCCTGGCCACACCGGAGGCCGTCGCCGCGCTGATCGCCCTGGCCGCCGACGCCGAACACCGCGAGGCCTGTGTAACCGCTCTGTCCCAATTAGGTGAGGAGCGATTAGAATGGATAGCGCAGGGATTACAACACGCCCATGTGGGCGTGCGCTGCGCCACGATAGACGCCCTGGCGCGGATGAAGACCCCGCGCGCCTCGGAGACATTGATCACAGCCCTGGAAGATAAGGACCCAACGGTGCGCCTGGCTGCGGTAACCGCCCTCAAGCAACTGGGCAGTTACCTGGCCGAACGGCAGCTCACCGCCCTGGCCCATACCGACCCGGACGCCAATGTGCGCGCCGCAGCTCATGCCGCATTGACCCGCCGAGCCTGACAATTGTTACCGGGTCGGGGTGAGCCGCAGGACAGGCTTTCCAGCCCGTCCGCGCAAAATGAGAAGCTCTTCGATCGCCCGGAGTTGAACTCCGGGAGATCGAAGGATGCACCTGAAGTAGGCGCGGTTTCTTACCGCGCAATCCCGGTCACAACAACGTCGGGCCGCGCTATGGAAAGCGCGGCTAATGGATTACGCCAAACGGACAAGAATTCCTATGCCTTTCTATTCCGACACCCTGGGATTACCCGATACAGCGTTCACCCTGCTGCGCGATTTGATCCACGACCGCACAGGACTGTTCTACGAGAACGGCAAGCGTGAGTTGCTGGCCGACAAACTATCTCCCCTGGTGGTAGAGCGCGGATTCGATTCTTTTCTGGACTATTACTACTTTCTCAAGTACGACTCGGACGCTACCACAGAGTGGGGTCACGTGATGGATGCCCTATCGGTACAGGAAACATATTTCTGGAGAGAGGTGGACCAGATACACGCCCTGGTAGACGTGATCGTGCCCGAACACTTCGCCACGCAGCCCAAAGAACCGCTGCGTATCTGGAGCGCGGCTTGCGCCAGCGGAGAGGAGCCCCTGAGCATCGCCATGGCCTTGAACGAAGCTGGCTGGCTCAGACGCGCGCCTATCGAGATTTACGGCAGCGATGCCAGCCCCAGCGCCATCGCCAAAGCCCGGCGCGGGATCTATCGGGAGCGCTCCTTCCGCAATCTGCCGCCGACGCTGCGCTTGAAATACTTCACCAAAGAACAAGAGGGCTGGCGCATTGCGCCCGAACTCCAGGCCCGGGTGCAGTGGAACACCGTCAACCTGCTGGCCGAGGCCGAGGTAATCCGTTTTGCCTCTTCAAAAGTGATTTTCTGTCGCAATGTGTTTATCTACTTCTCACCGGACTCAATCCGGCGCGTGGTCAAACTGTTGAGCAAGCACATGCCCTCGCCCGGCTATCTCTTCGTCGGTGCCTCCGAGTCGCTACTCAGAGTGACGACCGATTTCGAACTGCGGGAGATCGGCGGGGCTTTCGTATACGTCAAAAGCGACGCGCAAGCCAACTCTATGGTCACCACCGCGCGCCCAAAATTGAAAGTGTCTAATTTGGCATAGCCCAGAAGGAGCAAACCATCATGCATGGCATCATTCGCGTGCTGGTAGTGGACGATTCCGCTTACGTGCGTAAAGTCATCAGACGAATGCTCTCGCGTAGCCCTTTTATCGAAGTGGTGGGCATAGCCCACGACGGCGCCGAAGCGCTGGAACTGGTCGAGGAATTGAACCCCGACGTGGTCACCCTGGACCTGATGATGCCCAGAATGGACGGCATCGCCTTTCTACGCGAGCAAATGGCGCGCCGCCCCCTGCCCGTTATTGTGGTCAGCATCGCCAGCGAGAGCGGCGACTTGGCCCTGCAGGCGCTGGATGAAGGGGCTATAGACTTCATTCAAAAGCCAACCGCCCTGGCCACAGAAAAGGTCTACGAAATCAGCGATGAGCTAATCGAGAAAGTAAAAGCTGCGGCGCAGGCCAGTCAACTTGCGCCGCCTGGCCGCGTGCCCCTGGCGCCGGCACCGGAGCCCCTGCGCCTCGAGCGCCGGGCCGGCTTGGTGGACATCGTCGTGATCGGCGTCTCCACAGGCGGCCCCCAGGCCCTGAAGTATCTCATCCCGCAATTTCCCGCCGACTTCCCGGTGCCCATCGCCATCGTGCTGCACATGCCCATCGGATATACGGAACTCTACGCCCAGCGGCTGGACGCCATCGCCCCACTGCAAGTAGTGGAAGCCCGCGAGGGCGAACCCGTTCGTCCGGGGATGGTGCTGATCGCCCCGGCCGGCCGCCATCTGAGCTTCGTGCGCCGAGGGGACGGGACGGTGGTTGCTCATTTGGATACGCGCCCCTTCGACGCCCCCCATCGGCCCTCGGTGGACGTGCTTTTCCAGTCCGCCGCCGAGGTCTTCGGCCACCGCGTCCTGGGGGTGGTGCTCACCGGCATG
>JACIWR010000559.1 GCA_014360845.1 Anaerolineae bacterium | reverse complement strand
AGCACACGCCGGGCAGGCTCGTCCCAGCGGAAAAGCTCGCAGTAGACCCTGGCCTCGCGCACGCGGCGGGCGATGAGCTGGCTGTACTGGGAGCCGAAATCGAGAATAGCTATGGCCTCGCGGGTTGATGGCTGATGCACAATTCACCCTCCTCAGGTGACAGTCACCTCCGAGGTGACTGTCACCTGAAATCTCAATCCGCGAACTCTATCCGCCCGTTCGACATGTCGGTGATGACCACCAGCGACTCCACGGGTACGCCCAGGTCCTCCAGCGCGGCCCGTCCACCCTCAAAGCTCTTCTCGATAACCGCGCCGATGCCCACCAGCTTGGCCCCACTCTGCTGCACGATGCGGATCAGAGCATTGATGGTGTTGCCCGTGGCCAGGAAGTCGTCAATGATCAACACCCGATCATCGGGGGTCAGGAACTCCGGCGAGACCATGAGCTCCACCTGCTGGCCCTTGGTATGCGAGGGAGCCGACTCGCGCAGGGCATGATCGGGCATGGTGATGGGCTTGGTCTTGCGCGCGTAGACCACCGGTATGTCCAGTGCCCAGGCGGTCATCAGCGCCGGGGCGATGCCGGAAATCTCCGCCGTGAGCACTTTGGTGGCTCCCAGGCGACCCATGCGCCGGGCCATCTCTTTGCCGATGAGCATCATCAGCCAGGCGTCCACCTGATGATTGAGAAAACTATCTACCTTGAGAATGCCGTGCCCCAGGTTGACACCTTCCCGCCTGATTCGCTCCTTCAGAGCTTCCATGAACTGCGATTTCCCCCTTTCTGGCAAGATTTACATGCCCCATCAGACGGCGCTGGCTGAGTCAGGGCCGAAACGCGAACATTCTACTACAAGCTGACCCCTCTGGCAAGTAGGGCAAGGCATTGTTTTGCCCACAAAGCTCAGTGCTCCCCTGTCAGGGGGACGAAGGCCACCCCGCCCATGTTAGTCATCTCCACGTCATCGCCACGGCGCACGATGAGCCACAGCGACTGATAACCGCCGGGCGGGCCCACGGGAATCACCATCCGCCCCCCATCCTTGAGTTGCCTGACCAGAGGCTGAGGCACGTGGTCGGGCGCGCAGGTGACGATGATGGCATCATAGGGAGCGTGCTCCTCCCAACCGTAGTAGCCATCGGCGTGCAGGACGTGCACCTGAGTGTAGCCCAACCGCCGCAAGCGAGCTTCAGCCTGGGTGGCCAGCTCTTCGATGATCTCCACCGTGTATACCTGGTCCGTCAGTTCGGCTAGGATGGCCGCCTGATAGCCCGACCCGGTGCCAATCTCCAGCACTTTGTCACCGGGTTCGATCTCCAAAAGCTCAGTCATCCAGGCCACGATGTAAGGCTGGGAGATGGTTTGCCCGTAGCCGATGGGCAAGGGATGATCGGCGTAAGCCTGATCCAGAAATTCCTCGAGGACAAATTCGTGGCGGGGAACGGTGAGCATGGCCTTCAACACCGCTTCGTCACTCACCCCACGCCCACGAATCTGATAATCAACCATGCGCTCCCGCGCCCGGCGATAGACCTCCGGCTCAGGTGAAGGGGTGACAGATGACAACAGAGGAGTCGTTGTCGGAGTGAAAGAGGGCCGCTCGGCCGGCGCAGCAGTGGGCGTGAGCAGTTCGCTTGGTCTACAGCCGGCGGCCAGTCCCCCCAGCAACACAGTCGCCAACAGAAAACCAACCAGGCTTCGTGACCCCTTCCCCCGCATGGTTCCCTCCTGAAGATCGCTCCTCCATCGCGCTGACAACGAATGAGAAACGAATAAACGAATGGGTCAGGCCAATCTCTTTATCTATCACAA
>JACIWR010000558.1 GCA_014360845.1 Anaerolineae bacterium | reverse complement strand
CTACAGATGAAAGGTCCCGACGGCAAATACATCCGCTGGACCGACCTGCGCCTGATGCGGCGTATGGTCCGCGACGCTGCCTACCGCGCCTACGATCCCCAGCAAACGCTGGAACACTGGCACTACGTGCGCAGCAGCGAGATGCGCAACATTATCCCTTACATCAACACCACCGATTACATCGTCAACAGCGGTCTGCCTTATGAACTGCCCATCATGAAGGCCCGGCTGTTCCATCACTTTGAGAAGTGGGTGGAGCTATACAGAGACGATCCTCTGCGCGAGGACGCCTTCATGCGCGCCGAGCGCGTACACCGCCTGCTGCAGGCCGTCACCGCCGTCGAGGACGATTCGGCCATCCCGCCCGACTCGCTCCTGCGGGAGTTCATTGGCGGCAGTTGCTACACCTATTAGGCCCGAGCATCGGCTTAATCGGCTGCCCCCTAGCCGCACAGCTCCCTTCTGGCAAAAAACAGCCGATAAGCGACGACGGCATTAGTCAACACGGCCAGCAGTGCCAGAGTCCAATAGACCTGGCCCGCCAGGCTGCCCAGCATCACGATGAACAGGCGCACGTCGCGAGTGGAAAAAGATGCCACTCCCCGATCGAAACGCACTCCAGTGCTGGCCTCCGAGCGGGCACTGGAGTAGCTGATCATCAGTGAGCCCAGAAGGGCCAGCAGACCGATGGGCCAGGTCCCCGGCCAGCGCTCGAAGCGCAGAGACCAGAGGATCATGCCCATGATGACAGCGGCGTCGGCGTAGCGGTCGAGCACGGCATCGTACAAAGCGCCAAAAGGTGAAGCCTGCCTTTTTAACCGTGCTATCTCGCCGTCCACCCCGTCCACGATGGACGAGAATTGAGCCAGCACCCCACCCAGGATATTGTGCCCCAAGACGAAGGCCGCCGAGGCCAAAAGGGCGATGAGAAAACTGAGAAAGGTGACCTGGTTAGGGGTGATACCCGTAGGCGCGAGAACCCTGGTTATAGGACGCGAAATGCGCCTGTTCAAATTCCTGGAAACCACACCATCGTAGCCCGTTTTTCTCTCCATCGCTGCTGTACCTCCCAAGGAATGTGCTTGTTCACGCGCTTGGCACCAGATGCCCGGAGCAGCCTTTCGACCTGTTGCAGGTCCGCCAGCGTATCCACATCCATCCAAAAGGCCCCGGAGACATCACAGGCCCATAACCCCCTCAAGCTGATCAATCTCCGTACGGCCTCGGTGACACTGCAACGCCCCTGCTGCTCCCGCATCAGATCAGCCACTATGGTGAAGATGCAGGGAGTGAAGAGAAATACCCCCGTATCAACGGCATTCCAGCGTTTCAGCCCCTTGCCGATGTGAGTGATCAAACCCACATCGTTGACCCAGACCTTCGTCGCCTCCTGCGCCTGGGATGGAGCCTTGGGTAACCGATCCACGCACAATATGTCGCGCCCATCCCGGCTGTCTAACAGCTTTCTCAAAAGGGAGGGCGTGATCATGTGATCCGCCATGGCTACGATGAAGGCTTCGTCGGAAGCGGAAAAGAAGGGCCGGGCCGCATAGATGGAAGTCCCATTGCCCCCTTTGTAATAAGGATTGGAGGCGTAGGAGATCTGCAGTCCATAGCGACTCCCATCGCCTATCCTCTCCGCTATCATCTTCCCCCGGTAGCCGATGACTATGATCAGCTCTCGAATGCCCACCTGTTTGAAAGAAGCCAGCGTGTATTCTAGCAGTGGGTGTCCCAGCACCGGTACCAACGGCTTGGGGCGATGATTGGTCAAAGGCGCTAGTCTGGTCCCATCTCCAGCAGCTAAGATTACCCCTT
>JACIWR010000557.1 GCA_014360845.1 Anaerolineae bacterium | reverse complement strand
TCCCAGTAGTCTATCCACTGTATGGAGAAGGGTTCGCATAGTAGCGAATAAAATAAACGGAGACCCCCATCCGCTAATCCGTTACCTATCCGCTTATCCGCTCCCCACTGCGCCAGCTTATTTCTTTCAGCGCAGCAAAGGCCGCCTCGCGTACCAGGTCATCCTCGTCGCGCAGGGCACGCTGCAGTGCGTCCACGGCCCATAATCCGCCCTGAGCACACAGGGTGTCGGCCGCGGCCAGGCGAACTGGCCAATCACCCTCTTCCAGGGCCTGGAGCAGAACGTGCTTCGCCGCCGCTTCGGAACTCACCTGCAAGCCGCGTTCCGCTGCCCAGCGCGTCAGCCAGTCTATCTGATGCAGGGGATGTGGCGAGAAATCGCTCTGCGCGGCCCGCTCCCTGGTAGCAAGGACTTCCTCCACAGCGGAGCGCACGAACCACTCCCGATCGTTGCGCCGCAGGTCGTCCAGTAGGGGCCCCACCCACTCCTCGTTTATAAGGCCCAGACCGTAGACGGCAGCGCGCCGGATGTGCATATCGGTGAACTGCACCGCCTCTTTGAGCAGGTCGTAGCCCACCGTCCCCAGACGGGACAATGCCTCGGCAGCCACGCGGCGGGTGAACTCATCCTCGTGCTGCAGTCCTTCCACCAGTCCATCCGTAGCCGCTTCTCCCCCGATGGAAGCCAGGGCGTGCAATGCCGCCGCGCGCACCAGTCTTCCGGGATCATTGACCGCGCGGATTAAGGCCGCGACGGTCTTGTCATCTCTCTTGTCCGCCCACTCGCCCAATCCCCAGACGGCCACCGCCCGCAAAGGAACATCGGATTCGCCCAGGGCACGATGGAAGAGGAGAGGCACACCCTTGTTGCCCGTGCGCACTAAGGCCCGCGCCGCAGCTCGCCGCAGAGCCAGCGGTTGATGGGAGCGCATCATGATCTTGGCCAGTTCCCCCAGAATGCCGTCGCGCACCCGCCGGTCCGGGCAGCCTGCAGGCCCGGCCACGGAGACGTATTCCGCCACGGCCAGCAAATCACTGCGAAAGAGATCGTCCTGGCCCTGCAAGCGAGCGAGTATCAGAGCCTCTACAGGAGACAGGCCAGCGTAGAGCGTGAGCACTTCTTGCCAGCGCGGATCACGGACGTGCTCGGTCAGCACCGCGATGGCATTCCGCCGCGAGTCCTCGGTGTCCTGGGCCAGTTGGCAGGCAGCTAGGTAAGTGCGCAACGCTGGCGAAGCAAAAGTTACGTGATCGTGGTCTCGTGCGCGCAGTACCGTGGTATCGCGAAGCAGGGAGGCCAGCGCTTTCTGAGCCCGCTTGGAGGCCTCGCGCTCCTGTGCCGCTCGCTGTCGCTCCTGCTGTTTGAGTTGCCGCGCCACTTCCTTCTCGTCCGGCTCCTGCTCAGCGGGTTCCAGGGGGACGACTGCCTGGTCTGACGATCGCTGACCTGCCCCTGCCTCATCCTGCCCCGCGTTGTAGGCTTCCTCCTGAGCAAGGAAAAGAGGGCGAATGAGGGCTTCCACTTCCTCGCGAGTGGCGGTGTGCCTCCCCTCCCGATGGAGGGTGAGGGCCAGAGAGCCCAACGCAACCCGCCACTGGTCGGGGGCAAGGGAATCATCGCTCAACCGCTCCAATTCCCGGTCCAGCGCCCAGGCCAGGAGTTGAGCCCGCCCCTGCGGAACGGCATTGCTTTCCAGTCCCATCGCCGCCCGCAGAGCCAGGTCGAGGGGACGAATCCCGCCCCGACGCGGCAGCCAGGGGGTAGAGGTTGAAACTTCACTCTGGTCAATCTTGCCCGATTCCAGAGCAGCAGACAGCGCCCCCCACCCCCGAGAG
>JACIWR010000556.1 GCA_014360845.1 Anaerolineae bacterium | reverse complement strand
GCGGGTTGGGCTCGGTTGAGGCCGCACCGCCGTGTAACAGGCGGTGCTGGTTGCGGGGGGCTCCTTTCGGCAAGGGGTAGAGGTGGGGTTGTCGTCTTAGCAGGGGAGAGATGGGGCGGAGAGGGCGTTCTCGACCTCGGTCTGCAGGGCGTTACGGGCTACGATGCGCGCTTCCCGTTCCCGGCGCAGTTTCATCTCCACCCCGCCGCGCTGCAGACTGCGGGCGCTGATCGTCAGGCGCACGGGAGCACCGATGAGGTCGGCGTCGTTGAATTTGACCCCGGCGCTCTCGTTGCGATCATCGAAGAGCACTTCGTAGCCCCAGGACAGCAGGTCTTCGTACAGGCTCTCGGCCTGCGCGGCCACTTCATCCTTGTCCAGACCCAGGGCTACCACGTGCACCTGGTAGGGCGCGACGCTGCCCGGCCAGATGATGCCGTGCTCATCGTGGTGCTGTTCGACGATGGCGGCCAGCAACCGATCCAGTATGAGGCGATAGGCCCCCATGATCAGCGGTCGGGCTTGTCCCTGCTCATCCAGGTAAGTAGCGCCTGCCGATTGACTGAAGCGGGTGCCGGGTTTTGCCAGCCACCCCATTGCAATGGCACGCTGCTCGCGGAGGGGGCTTCCGCAGTGCGGGCAGGGGTAGCCTTCCCGCGCCAGGGCAATATCCGTCAGCAAATCCACCTGGAAGTCGCGGGGATAGTTCACGTTCAGCAGGTGATAGCCCTCGCGGTTAGCTCCGGCGACGAAGTTGACCCCGCTCTGGATGGAATCGTCGGCCACCACCCGTACTCCGCTCAGTCCCACGGGAGAGGCGTATCCGGCCACGATGCCCGCTGCCAGGAGTTCATCCTCGGTGGCGGGGTGCAGTTCCGTGCCGCCCAGGGCGTTGATCAGCTTGCTTTCGTTCACTTCCAGGTCGCCACGGATGACGACCACCGTGACCTGGCCCCAGCGGTCGGCGTAGAACACGGCCTTGAGAGTGCGTTGCTCCGGCACGCCGACGAAGTCGGCTACGGCGGCGATGGTCTTGCAATCCGGCGTGGCTATCTCCTGCACCTGGCCCAGAGGCTCTGCGGACGGCTGGCCCTTCTGAAATGTGGCGCGCGTTGCGTGGGCGGCGTAGTCACAGGATGAGCAGAGGAACACGGTCTCATCGCCCTCGGCGTTGAGCGCCACCAGGGCGTGGCCCGCCCCGCCGGGCCCCATTTCCGCTTCGACGGCCGTGACCTGCACTCCGCAGCCCTGGCAGATGTTGACATAAGTCATGAGCATTTGGCGGTATAGCTCGTCCAGGTCGGCGGCGCTGGCGTGCAGGCTGTAGGCATCGGCCGTCAGGAACTCGCGGGTGCGGAGCAGTCCGTTGCCGGGGCGTGGTTCATCGCGGAAGCGGAGCGGTAGCTGATAGAGCAGCAACGGCAACTGGCGATGGGAGTGGATTTCGCGCCGGGCGATGTCGGTGAGGGCTTCTGCGTCGCTGGGGGCCAGGATGGTGTCGCGCCCGCTGTGATCGCGGAGACGCATGAGGGAGGCGCTGTCCCGTTCCAGTCGCCCGCTGGCCTGCCATAGCTCGGTGGGGTGCAGAGCGGGCAAGTGCATCTCCTGTCCGCCGAGGGTGTCCATCTCCTGGCGGAAGAGGTGCTGGATTTTGCGTATCACCCGCCAGCCCAGAGGCAGATAAGCATACACACCAGAGGTCAGGGGGCGAGTCATCCCCGCGCGCAGGAGGAGCTGATGGCTGGGGCAGCGGGCGTCGGCGGGGGGCTGGCGCAGGGTATTGCCGAAGAGCCGGGACAGTCGCATGAGCTACTCCCTTCGGATATTAAGGTGCGACGCACTGGGGA
>JACIWR010000555.1 GCA_014360845.1 Anaerolineae bacterium | reverse complement strand
GGTTCACGACGGCGCCAATGCCTCCGGGAGCGAGGAAGAGGTCCGATTCCCAAGGGCCGTGTTTTACCTGGTGGAGCAGCGCGATAACTGGGGGGCGGTCACCGACCCCTCGCTGTGCGAAGGGCTTGTCGGCGGGAGAGGGAAAGAGGTTCGATGGCCGTGCTTTACCTGGTGGAGCAGGGAACCAAAGTCAGCATTGAGTCGCGACGGCTCATCGTCAGCAAACGGGACAAGGAGAGCGAGAAGTCCTGCGTGTTGCAAAAGGTGCCCCTGGTCAAAGTGGACGCCGTAGTCGTCTTCGGCAACATCAGCTTTACCACGCCGGCCCTCAAGCGTCTGATGACCCTGGGCAAAGATGTGGTCTTCCTCACCGTCCACGGCAACTACTGTGGTCGCGTGGTGGGACCGCCCTCGCGCTTCGGGCAACTACGTCATCAACAGTACAATCGCCTCAACGACACTGCCTTTGCCCTGGACATCGGGCGGCGGGTGGTGGAAGCCAAACTGGCCAACATGCGTACCCTGCTCCTGCGCTACAACCGTGCTCTGGGCGATACCGAAATCGCCGAAGTGACGGACAAACTGGCGGAGTTATGCCAGCGGACCGCCAACACGCAGACCCTCAATGCTCTCATGGGGGTGGAGGGCAAGGGCAGCGCTCTGTACTTCGGCGTGTTCAAAAAACTGTTCAAGCACGATTGGCCCTTTCACAAGCGGGTCCGTCGCCCGCCGCGAGACCCCATCAACGTGCTCCTCAGCTTTGGCTACACCTTGCTCACTCGACAGATGGAGGCCATGGTCAATCTGGTGGGCCTGGACCCCTATTTAGGCTTTTTGCATCAGCCCAGCTATGGCCGTCCCTCTCTGGCTTTGGATTTGGTAGAGGAGTTTCGGCCCATCGTCACCGATTCCGTGGTGTTGCGGGTGTGCAATGAGGGCCTGATCACACCGGACAATTTCTCCGAGGGGGACGACCCGGCGCGGCCGGTGGTTCTGGACGAGGCCGGCTGCAAACGCTTCTTGCAGGAGTTCGAGGCCCGGCTGGCCATCCGCTTCAAACATCCGGACTCGCAAGAGCGGGTCACCTATCGGCGGGTGTTTGAGTTGCAGGTTCGCCGCCTGGCGGCCAGCATCCAGAGCGGTGTCGCCTATCGTCCTTTTGTGGTGCGCTGAGCATTTGCCTTTTGAGCCATAATGGGGTATCATGTTTGTGGTCATCAGTTACGACATCCCAGACGACAGACGGCGTACACGGGTGGCCAACACCTTGCTGGACTACGGCACGCGGGTGCAATACAGCGTTTTCGAGGTCAACCTGCGCCCCCAGCAGTTCCGGGAGCTGCGGGAGGAGCTGGAGAAACTGGTCAAACCGGAGGAGGACAGCCTGCGTTTCTATCACCTGTGCGCCGAGTGTCTCCGCCGGGTGGAGATAGTGGGCGAAGGGCGGGTAGAAGAAGGGGAGCCACTGGTCATCATCGTGTGAGAGCGGGCGCGAGCACCCCTCGAAAAAAGCGGGCTCAAACCGCCTCTTCGGCGGGAGCTCTCGCGGGAGAATGGGAGATTAAACCGCAGTGTAATAATTGTTAAACTTTGGCTGATGGACATGAGGGATTTAGGATGGTACTTGAGAAAAATACAAGGAGGGATGAATATTTTTAGCCGCATGAGACAAGGGTCAGAAGACAACGAATGCCCGCAAGGGCATTAAGACCGGTGACTTTCGAGCCATACGAGACCAAGAACATTGAGTCAGAAGACAACGAATGCCCGCAAGGGCATTAAGACTGTTAACGTGGAGCGCCACTAACAGTCAGTGGGAGCCGTCAGAAGACAACGAATGCCCGCAAGGGCATTAAGA